>JAFVHT010000040.1 GCA_017474285.1 Acetobacter sp. | reverse complement strand
ATGGGACCATAGCATACCTAACTTGTGTTGCAAGCTTTGATTAAATTGTTGAATGAGAAGGGATTCAAATTGACCAGAGTATCTGCCATACATACTAATTACCGCCACAACCTTCCCATTCTCTTCAAGAACAGGAATAGAAACAGCAGAATAGATACGCAAACGTAATGCAATATCACGCCAAACTTCCATCCACGGTGCAATAACCAATGTTGAAGACGTTTGTATTTTCCCTGTTTTCCATGCCAATACAGCTAAAGAACTTCCTATTTTCTTATTTTCATCTAACGTAGGACGATAATGTTCCGAATTCAGAAGTGACATGCATGTCTCACCGTTTGGACCTGCTCCCCTTTTAGCAACTAATTCACCTTCTGCGTTCACACGGAATAGAATAACCGCCTGCATCCCAGGAAGACGCCCTAACGTTACGAGTATTTCTTCCAATGAATCTGGTAAATGAACAAGCCTATTCAAATATTCTTGCTCTACAGCATGCGCTGTTTCTAACAGTGTACCTTTGTCATCTTGTAGGCGTATTTCAGTAATCAACAAAATATGATACCGATCCGTTGCCCTTAACATTGCTTTGTTCAAATAATCAATCAATAAACGGCGGAATAAACTATAAGCTTCTGTTAAGAGAGCAGCATCTACCCCAGAAAGAAAGCACATAATCCCCAGTTTAACAGCTGCCCGTTTTATCTCTTCACGAGTCGTTGTTGGTGACAACAATAAATGAACATGTCTTTTCTGATAGTGCTTTAACCACGTTATATCTCTTGGTGATAAAGACATAAAAATACAGTTCCACGCATCACTTTTAGAGAAAACATCATAAAAATGCTTAACAAAATCCTGCGCTAATTTATTCAAAAATACTTTAAAATGTGCTAACAGCCCCTGTGCCTCTAAGCCATAGGCGTCAAAAAATCTATCTACTAATTGTGCTTTTTCATTCTCTTGCGCTGTTGCATTAGTTGAAGCCAAGTACCACCATTGTTTCCGTGTCACTTTTTCTTTTTTAGAACGGTACATAGCGGCATCCGCTAAACGAAGTAAAGCATCACCATCAACCCCATCAGAGGGGAAGAAAGCAACCCCCATTGTCATCCCCACAGTGGCTTGAACATTTTCTGCCACATTAAAAGGTGTTTCCACAATCACGTGCAAATGTTCTAAAGCACGAGTAATTTGTAACATAAAGTTCGTTTGACTCAACCCTTCAAACACAATAACAAATTCATCACCCCCCATGCGGACAATAAAATCGGTTTCACGCATGGTTTTTTGTATACGATCAGCAAGTCCTCTTAAGAGAGCATCTCCTGCAGTATGCCCCCAAATATCATTGACTTGCTTAAAATCGTCTAAATCAAACACGCCAACAGCCACCAGCGTATCATAACGACGGGCACGGGCAAAGGCTTGTGGTAAATATTCCGTCAAAGCTAAGCGATTAGGAAGCCCTGTCAACAAATCACGACGAGCACGAAGGGCTTCTTGTGCCTGCATATCCCTAATATATTGCTGATATTCTAACTTCTCTAACGCATGCCCAATCAAAGAAGCAATCCGCTTACACATAATGATGCTTTCTTCTTTAAAGACATTGGGGTAAGCCGAAACAAAAGTCACAACGCCCCATAATTGTCCATCACGCCAAATAGGCGCAGACAAAACAGAACGCCAACTATTATCCACCATGCACGTGGTTTCATTATGATTGTCGCTAGATAAAGTTTTGTCGTTTCTATAGAAAACTTTTTTCTGTTTCCAGGCTTGCACAGGTACAAAAAAGCCATCTGCCCCTGTGGTAGCACTAACTTGGTCAATACCGTTTACCCCAGCCCCTGAAGCGGCAATCGTTACAAGTTTTTCCTCTGTATAGTCACATCTTCCAATCCATACCGTATGAAAAAAAGTATTGTAAGACAAACCCGCACAAGCTCTAGAACAAATTTCCTCTTCTGCTGTTGCCCGCAAAATCATATCTGACACTTCTAACAGAGCTTTATAAAAAAACTCAGCAAGTTGGCGATACGTCACATTTTCTATCGCCCAAAGTGTTAAATCCTCTGCTAAAGTGCTTAAACGTGTTCCAGAAAAATCAGCTATCATAAGCTGTCCGTCCTGACGATTAATCAACACCCCAGGAACCTTTATACATTCGTCACTACAGAGATCTTGCTCAACCTCAAGAATACGTTGGAAATCTGTGCGATCAAAACAAAATTGTTCAATAGAGGAGTTGACAATACCTTCTAAAGATGTACAGAGGATTTCTGTCGCATATATATTAGCGTGTTGAACAACATTCTCTTTAACGAGTAAAACGCCAACGACACGGTTATTAAACAATAATTCTTGAATATGGCGTACGTACAATTCTGTCACAGCACAAGAAACATCACTTACAATTTCGTTGAGCAATAATTCAAATTTATCCTCAAAATACTTTTGTACTCGATCATCATAGATACTTAATAAGCCCCATACTTTATTATCAAGATAAATCGGTAAAACAGCATGAAAAGATAATTCGTATTTTTTTGCCCATACTTTCTCTTCTTCTCGGCAATTTTCATCAAAGGTATTGTCGATAATAATACGTCGCTCATGCCAAGCTCGAGTAAAGCTATTCGCCTTTTCATCACACACTTTATGAAAGGAAACGGGAAAACCGTTCTCACACCCCTCAGGTCCGCTAAAAGCAAGAACAGAGGCTTCTCCTTGTTCATCAGGACGAACAACACAAACAACCTTAAAACATTCAGACTGAGTAGCTATGTCACAGATCGCCTGCAATAAACTATCTATTTCTTTTTTGCAAAGAACCAATTGGTTCACGGCTGATCTAAACGCATTAAATTGCTTCAGTCTTCGTATAAAAGAGTTATATTTCTTATCATGAAGAGATGTTAATAACTCACTTACAAAAACAATAAGTAAAATAAAGAGAATCTCTATAACCCAGCGGCCAACTGCATGTTTGAAGTATATTTTAAAAATATCTGTATTTGATATAAGAACCGTATGATTCCTGACATATTTAGAATATGTCATTAGTGTAGTAAAATACATATGGGCTTCAATACTACCCATGCAAATAAGCAAAATACTAAAAATCACACACCGTTGTAACGTGCGATTCAAACGATCTGTAGGTTCTTTAAATTTGATCATTTCAACCAGAGTTCTCATATAAAAATCACACCTTGCGCCCTATTATTCAGTGCCCTTTTAGCACTCTCTTTATTGATTTTTTATGTAAAGTCTTTATTCTTTACATTTTATGTCTCTTCAGTGTCTTCTTTAACGTCCTACCATAATACGTTCAATAAGCTGTGCAATAGTAGGCACAAATCCATTCGCGTAAAAAGGATCTTCCCTAAAACGCCATGCATTAGCCCCACTAAACATTAAATTATGATCTACTATTATTTCTTGATCGGGACCGTCTGCGTGTGCGATAGCTTGAAGTGTTTTTTGAATACAAAATGAGCGAGGATCTGCCTGATGACCAGTCGTATACGCTGGACCTTGTTGGCTCCAATTAGAAAAACGACATTGAGATAAACAACCCATACACCCCGCCTGGTCAGACACAATTTCACGCGCTTTATCAGGCGTTACAAAAATCAACGTTGTGTCAGGCGTTGCAAGAGCTTTCACATATCCTTGAGCTTCCCATTGGTGTATACGCTGCTTATCTTCTGAGGTTATAAAGACTTGGCGACCCCGTTCTCCCACAGAATACGGCACTGTCAAATTACCTTGTGGTTCGGAAGAAAAGGCAATTTGCCGATCTGAACGCGCTTTTAATTCCTGCAAAAAATCATTATTAACAGCAGAAGAATAAAATCCCGTTGGTGAAAAACGATTGATATGGACATCACCCTTATGTAATTGACGTAGACGTTGTTTCCACGCTTCTGGAATAGGGCTCTCTTGCGTAAGAAGCGGTCGCGTACCAAATTGAAAAACAATAGGACCAAGTTCAGCATTCTCAATCCAATCTTCCCACTCTTCCAACCACCAAATACCGCCAGCCATAATAATGGGAGTTTCGTGCAAACCAAATCCCCGCATAACCTGACGGAGGACTAAAACACGTTGATAAGGATCTTCTGGAATAGAAGGATTTTCTGTGTTAGAAAACCCGTTATGCCCACCCGCGTACCAAGGGTCTTCATAGACAACACCACCGAGTAATTCAGGCACTCTGTGAAAAGATCTTTTCCACAAAGCACTTAAGGCCCGTCCTGATGAAACAATAGGGTAATAATACACACCAAATTTAGCCGCAAGCTCTGCCAAACGGTAGGGCATACCTGCCCCACATGTAAGACCATGAACAAGCCCGGGCGCTCCCTCCAAAACACCCGCAATTACCCGTTCCGCCGCACCCATTTCCCACAAAAAATTTGCATGAAGGCGCCCACGCCCTCCTGCCATTTCATGGGCTATACGAACTTGGGCAATTCCTCCGCGAATGGCATAGTCAACGAGCTCCTCGTGACGTTCACGACGTGTACGCCCCCGATAAATTTGAGGTACCACATGTCCCTGTTCATCATAGCTATCTGCATTAACAAGAGATACCGTACCAACACCACCAACAGCTGCCCACGCTCCCGCAGATACCCCCGTCGATACAGAGACCCCTTTCCCCCCCTCAACAAGAGGCAAAACCTCTGCCCCACTCATAGACAGCGTGTTAATTGCTTTCATCGTTACCCTGTCGTTGTCTTACCCTAACCTATACGCGAATGATGGATAAAATTCCCCCAATCACAGAATAAAACCCTCTTTATACAATCGGAGCTTCTCCCTCTCGTGGCGTTCCACCCCGTGCTGGTTTTTCACCTACAAGAACGGTAATATCCTCCCCCGTCACCTGATCAACCACCCGCATAGACAACTTCACTTTACCACGATCATCAAAACCAACAATTTTTACTTTAACCATATCCCCTTCTTTAACTACATCGGTTGTACGACCAACACGACCGCGAGCTAATTCGGAAATATGCACAAGCCCATCACGCGTACCAAGGAAATTGACAAACGCGCCAAATTCAGCTGTTTTAACAACTCTTCCTTCATAAATTTTTCCCAATTCTGGATCAGCAACAATACCACTGATCCGATCAAGAGCTTTATAGGTCTGTTCCTCTGACGTCGAAGCAACCGTCACAGTGCCATCGTCATCAATATCAATTTTGGCACCAGAATATTCTACAATTTCGCGAATCACTTTACCGCCAGAACCAATAACATCACGAATTTTCTCACGAGGAATTTTTATCGTCGTAATCCGCGGTGCATACGCAGACACTGTAGAACGTGTCTCTGTAATAGCACGTGCCATTTCACCCAAAATATGCATACGCCCTACCCGCGCTTGTTCAAGAGCTTGTTTCATAATTTCGGGAGTAATAGACGTAATTTTAATATCCATTTGGAGTGCTGTCACACCATGCGTTGTTCCAGCCACTTTAAAGTCCATATCGCCAAGATGGTCTTCATCACCGAGAATGTCTGAAAGAATAGCGAATTTTTCACCTTCCTTAATAAGCCCCATCGCAATACCAGCAACAGGTCTTTTAAGAGGCACCCCTGCATCCATCAACGACAGAGACCCACCGCACACAGACGCCATAGATGAAGAGCCGTTACTCTCTGTAATTTCAGAAACCACACGCACTGTATAAGGAAATTCCTTACGATCAGGCATAAGCGGATGAATAGCACGCCATGCTAATTTACCATGCCCAATTTCACGTCGCCCCGGAGAACCAACACGTCCACACTCCCCTACAGAGAAAGGGGGAAAATTATAGTGTAAAAGGAAATTAGTGCGGCACTCACCTTCAAGCGCATCAATAATTTGTTCATCTTGCGGAGTACCAAGCGTGGTTACAACTAAAGCCTGCGTTTCACCGCGTGTAAACAAAGCAGAACCATGTACACGAGGTAGCAAACCCACTTCAGGTGTAATAGGGCGTACTGTGACAAGATCACGCCCATCAATACGCTTACCTGTTTCAAGAATAGAAGTCCGCACAACGTTGGCTTCAAGATCTTTAATTAAAGGTTGTGCTGCAACCGCATCAAGCTCCAATGCAATGAGTTGTTCAGCTATAGTTTCCCGAACATTTTTAAGTTTTTCATATCGGATTTGTTTTTGCTTTTCATGGTAAGCTTCTGCTATAGAAGCACGCCCAATATCATCAATTTTTTGACGAAGCGTTTGAATCTCTGTGTTTTCTTCTGGTAAAGACCAAGGCTCTTTTGCTGCGTGCTCTGCGAGGTCAATAATAGCCTCAAGCACAGGCTTAAAGCCAGAGTGCCCAAAAGTTACTGCATCAAGCATCACCTCTTCCGAAAGCTCCGAAGCTTCGGATTCCACCATCAACACACCTTCTGATGTGCCAGCAACCACGAGATCAAGATCACTTTCTTTCATTTGACTAAGTGTGGGATTAAGAATCAATGCACCATCCTTAAAACCAACTCGTGCCGCACCAACAGGACCAAAAAAAGGAATCCCTGATAATGTTAACGCAGCAGAACACCCAACAAGTGCCGCAATACCCGGGTCATTTTCCATATCATGCGTTAATACTGTCGCAGTCACCTGAACTTCGTTATAAAACCCTTCAGGAAAAAGAGGCCGTAGAGGACGATCTATTAACCGAGACACCAAAGTTTCGTGCTCAGACGGACGCCCCTCACGCTTAAAAAAGCCACCTGGTATTTTACCTACAGCATAGGTCTTTTCCTGATAGTTCACCGTTAATGGAAAAAAATCTTGACCAGCTTTAAGCGTACGATCACCTACAGCTGTACACAAAACTACAGTTTCACCATAAGTCACCATCACGGCGCCATCTGCTTGACGAGCTATTTTACCCGTTTCTAGTATAAGCTGACGACCAGCCCATTCAATTTCTTTACGATAATAATTAAACATTTCTTTAACCCCTAATATCAAAAAACTCACCCATAACCAACACAACCATGGCTTTTTAATTGTGCTTTTTCACCTTATTCGTCACAGTTTACCATAAAACATTTTACAATATACCATCTTTAAGAACTACTCACAAACCACAGCATTCTTAGAAAATAAAAAGTACGCCCGCAGAGAAATACCCTTCCCCTCCAAGAAATAGGATATCACTGCGGGCAAACTCTCTAACGACGTAAACCCAAACGTGTAATCAGTGTTTGATAGCGTTCTGGACTTTTCTTGCGCAAATAGTCAAGCAAACTACGGCGACGACTGACCAGGACCAACAAACCACGACGAGAGTGGAAATCCTTTTTATGACTCTCAAGGTGTTCCGTTAGGTTTTTAATACGTTCCGTCAAAATAGCAACCTGTACTTCAGGTGAACCTGTATCAGACGGACTTGTTTTATATTCAGCAATTAACGCTGCACGACGCTCTGCCGTAATCGACATCACACAATCTCCATTCCAAAAAACATAATCAAAGAATCCTTATAGGTTGCAAACGCCCATCAACAAAACGTCCTATCCCTATAACACACTCCCCCTCTATCATACGAACAACGCGATCGTCACCCAATGTAGACAAAAGACAACTGCTATCTGACAGACTCTCTGTCCGTATCAAAGCCACAGAACGCCCTTGACACACAGAGAGAGCTTCTTCTCGTGTAAGAAACACCGCCGGGATGTCGACCAGCGCAGCTTCCACCGAACGAAGAAGATCAGAGAGTCCAAAAGAAGTATCCTCTTTTAAAGAAAGTTTATCAAGCAGCAACGCACGATTTTCCGTAAAAGGTCCTACCCGCAAACGACGTAAAGCAACAATATGCCCTACGGTTCCACAAGCAAGGGCTAGATCACGTGCTAACGCCCTCATATAAACTCCCTTACCAGATTCAACTTCGAATATTGCAGTATCAGTATTCAGCCGTTGCGTCAATTCAAAGCGTTTTACACGCGCCAAACGAGGAGATAATTTTGGTGCACGCCCCTCACGCGCCATATGATAGGAGCGCTCCCCTCCTACTTTAAGAGCGGAAAAAACAGGTGGCGTTTGCATAATATCCCCTGTTAGAGATGGTAAAACCTTTTGAATTTGATCATTTGTTGGTCTGACATCGGAACACCCCGTAAGAGCTCCATCTGCATCGTCACTATCGCGCGATTCCCCAAATCGTAATGTAAATTGATAAATTTTCGTACCATCCATCACATAAGGAATTGTTTTGGTCGCTGTACCAAATGCCAAAGGTAGCACCCCTGTTGCCAAAGGATCCAACGTGCCTGCATGTCCCACTTTTTGTGCATTAAAAACACGCCGAGCATACCTGACAACCTGGGTCGACGTCATACCAGAGGGTTTATCAACAATAAGCCACCCGTTTAAAGGAATACCACGTTTACAGCGCATATGTTAAAATCATATCTTAAAGAGAAAAACCTATAAAAATTTGGAATTTACTCTACTTACTTTGTCCTATGTATAATATATTAATGTTATTTTTAACACCCTCTTTTAGAAGTTACTTGAGAAACGAAAGATTATTTAAGAAATAGCTGAGCCTCATCTTTTTAATAAATCTCCACTTTTGTTATTTTTATGCTAGCATAACATTTTAATAGTTCTACTGCTTTGTCTATAAAAAGCCTATAGAAAGCTATGTCTCAACACGCGTCTGTTTTACCCTCTCACACTCTTCCGACAGACAATAAGCCTCAATGGTCTGTCTACACAGATACAAATGGCTCTTTTTTACGCTTACAAGGAGAATGGACACTTTCTAGTAGTAGTACAGTTCTTTTTGACCCTACGGCTTTATCATCTGTTCCTCGTGGACAGACACTTAAAATTGATATTTCTGATCTCAAAACTTGGAATTCTGCCCTTATTACTTTTTTGTGGAGTGTAGAACAAGCTGCCGTTAAAGCTGGTTTACAAATGAACACCAGTACCTTACCAGCCCCTGTTTTACGCCTTATGGCACTTCTCCCTTCTACACCGTCCCCTCATCAACACCACGTTGTTGAACGTGTCAATCCTTTTGAAAAAGTTGCTGACCTTACACTCTCTTGCCTCAATGAAGCAGGCATTTTCGCACAGATGATTTTCGATGCGACCGTTGGTGCTTTGTACATACTCAAGGGTCGTAGCTTTATGCGGAAAAAAGATTTATTGACCGATATTTGGAATGCAGGCCCTAGTGCTTTACTGATTGTTGGTGTTGTCAACTTTCTTCTTGGAGCTATTCTCGCTTTTGTAGGATTGATAGAACTTCGTAAATTTGCTGCTGAAATTTATGTCACAGATTTGGTTGGGATTGCCTGTGCACGGGAAATTTCTGCAATTATGACAGCGATTATTATGGCAGGTCGTACAGGTGGCTCTTATGCCGCTCGTATTTCAACCATGCAAGGTAATGAAGAAATTGACGCTCTTGCTGTTTTCGGGATCCCGATTTCAAGTTACATTTTATTGCCATCAATTATTTCGCTTTCCCTCATGATGCCTTTCCTTTACATTTACGGTACACTAATTGGTATTTGCGGTGGATTTGTCGTTAGTATGACTATGATGAATATGTCACCCATTGGCTATTGGATTGCAACATTTGACGGAGTCGCATTAAAAGAATTTATTTTTGGTTTTATTAAAACCTATTTTTTCGCGGTTTTTATTGCAACAGCTTCTTGTAGAGTGGGTCTCAAAGCAGGACGTAGTGCTGCTGATGTTGGTATTGCTGCAACCCGCGCTGTTGTTATTAGCATTGTCGGTATTATTGCTATGGACGCTGTTTTTGCTGTTATAGCCAATGCTTTAGGAATTTAAAACATGTGTGCCGCCCCTGCTCTTTCTCCACAAACAACACAACCTCTTATTGCTATCAGAGATCTAACGATCTCGTTTGAGTCAAGAATTATCCAACAAAATATTTCTTTTGATCTCCATCGTGGTTCTATTTTTGCCATTATGGGTGGGTCTGGTTGTGGTAAAAGTACTCTCCTCAAAAACATGATAGGGTTACTACGCCCACTTTCAGGACAAATGTTTGTCGATGGAGAAGATTATTGGACACAAGATGAAGCTCGACGTAGTGCTATCAATCGCCGTTTTGGTGTACTCTTTCAAAGTGGTGCACTATGGAGCTCTATGACCATTGGTGAAAATGTTGCTCTTCCTCTTGAAATGTTTACAGATCTTCCACCAAGAATTATTCACAAACTTGTTCAACTTAAACTTGGTCTTGTTGGTATGGAACAAGCAATTGACTTGTTCCCTTCTGAAATCTCAGGCGGTATGTGTAAACGCGCCGGGTTAGCACGCGCTATAGCGCTCGATCCTGATATTCTCTTTTTTGATGAACCGTCTGCTGGACTTGACCCTATAACTTCTGCTCGATTAGATGATTTAATCCTTACACTTCGTGACGGATTAGGAGCAACCATTATCATTGTTAGTCATGAGCTTCCAAGTTTATTTGCAATCGCCGATGACGGTATTTTTCTTGATGCCGTAACACATACCTCCATTGCCCACGGTTCCCCCACAGTTTTACGGGATACGTGTACACTTCCAGAAGTCACCGCTTTTATGAATAGATCTTCTTCTATTCCTCACCCTTAAAAGAATTAAATAGTTTTCCCAATGTCACAGACCACATCACAAACATCTCATCGTAAAACATTGCTCGGAGTATTTGTCATTCTTGGCGGATTACTCATCATATTCATTATTACGATGTTTGGTCATATACAATTCTTTGCTCCTACTCATAAAGCTGTTGTTATTTTTCAAGATTCTATCAATGGGTTATCTGTTGGCGCTCCCGTAAACTTCCGCGGTGTTAAAGTAGGAACCGTTGATCACATCTCTTTGTGTTTCGATGCCTTAACACATAATGCTTATATTGCTGTTACTCTCATACTTAATCCTAGTCAAATTCGTATTATTAAAGGGCCTCATGAAAAAGCTGCTATCACCCTTAAATCTCTTATTGCGAACGGTCTACGAGCAGAATTAAATATAGAAAGTTTTGTGACTGGACAATCCGATATTGAACTCAACTTCAATAAATCTGTTCCGTCTGTATTGCACCCTAATATTACAGATCTGCCCGAAATTCCTGTACAACTCTCCCCTGTTCAAAAACTCAAAAATTCCTTGGCACAAATTCCCATAAAAGCTATTAGCCAACATGCTGACACCGCTTTACTCTCTGTCACAAATCTGAGCAATGATTTACAAAAACAACTTCCCCCGTTAATAAGCAGTGTCAAAAAACTTGCCGATCGTTCTACCACCACTATGCAAACAGCAACTAAAACAATTCAATCGCTTAAATCTCAACTAACCGTAACATTAGGAAAAATAAATACACTCATAGATACAGGGAATTTACAGCTTGATGCGCGTGGAAAGGATTTACATAAAACCTTAACAGCTGCAACAAAAACTTTAGATACTCTTCATTCTCTTCTCTCTCCCCGTTCAATTGATCGCGCTAATTTAGATAGTGCTTTACGTGATATTGCAGCAACAGCCTCTGCTTTGCGTGGGTTTTCCAACGATATTGAACATAACCCGCAACTTTTACTCATGGGACGTCGCCAATGACACTGTCATTTTCCCTTTTTCAACAGCTCTCAGCCTTACGTATAGCTACAAAATTAACAAAGGGTATCTTTATCGTTGGAGGATATCTTCTTCTTACAGGGTGTGCCGGTCCACCATTACGTGTCTATACCTTAAATGCCCCCCCTCACCATAAAGTTGTACAACCTATCCTTCCTCTTTCTCCACATACTCCTGTTATAACGATTAGCCATGTAGTACTTCCTGATTATCTTGATTCACAAGATATGCTTATCCGTCATAGAGAAGAAATACAACGTAAGCCATCTTCACGTTGGTCCTCTCGTTTATCTATTGGTATAACAAACCTCATTACCAACGAACTTGCCAATTTTCACCCCTCAGAACTTGTAACAGATCAACCTTTTGTTGGTACTCCTACATTACAAATTCAAATTAACATATCACGCTTTGATGTGACTTCACACGGTCATGTTGTGTTAGATGCAAATTGGTTTATTCTTCCAAGTAATTTGAACAAACCCATTATTCGTAGTCGCGTACAAATTCGTGATACAGGGTCTGTTGCAACACCTGCTGATATTGCAACACTTATGCGTAAAACAACGATAACCCTTGCGAGCAAAATTAACGCTTCTCTCCCTTTACAGCAGTAGTGCCCCTTAAGGGATAGTTTGAGAAAATGGGAAAAGTTTACGTCAAGCTTTCAACAAGCATTCAATATTTTTCATTTATTCAAGAAATCTTTAAATAACCGTAACCATCAACAAAGATAAAGACCTCATCTTCAATGCACAGTTTCTGCTTAAACATATTTCTAATCTTGAGAGAGGCATGACACGCCTTTTTTCTGTATTTGTTTGATTTATTGATCTACTTATTTTCTGAGTTTGGGGCCTTAATAGAGGCAAGATTGAGGCACTCTTGTTCTGCGGGTGTAGAAGCGTTTAGATTTTCTCATTTCTAAACTACCCCACTTACACTATATCGTTTATTAAAAAAATTAAAAAAGCCTAACACAAATGTGCTAGGCTTTTTTTCTTGCTAAAAACCTTAAGGCTAGAGCTTACGCACTAGTTGAAGTTCCTTAATATGTCCTATTGCTTTTGCAGGATTAAGCCCTTTAGGACATGTTTGCGTGCAGTTCATAATCGTACGGCACGCATACAACTTAAAGGTATCTTCCAACTCATCCAATCGTTCGCCCGTATGCTCATCACGACTATCCGCAATCCAACGATACGCTGCCAACAATACAGACGGACCAAGGTAACGATCCCCATTCCACCAATAAGACGGGCAAGAAGTCGTGCAGCAGAAGCACAAAATACACTCCCACAAACCATCAAGCTTAGCGCGTTCTTCAATGCTTTGACGCCGCTCACCATCTGGCGGAGGTGCAGTATCTGCTTTCATCCACGGTTGAATAGAACGAAGCTGTGCATAGGCACCATCTAGGTTCGTGACCAAATCTTTCACAACAGGCATATGCGGCAAGGGGTAAATTTTTATATCCCCTTCAATGCTCTTAATCGGTTTTAGGCACGCTAAGGTATTTTCGCCATCAATATTCATAGCGCAAGACCCGCAAATACCCTCACGACAAGAACGCCGGAATGTCAAAGTTGGATCAATCTCATTTTTAATATGGATAATCGCATCAAGCACCATGGGCCCTACGGTATCCACATCTACTTCATAAGAATCTATGACTGGATTCTTATCATCATCAGGAGACCAACGGTAAATTCGGAACGTCCTAACATTTTTAGCACCCGAAGGAGCAGGAAAAGTCTTCCCGACTCCAATAGTACTATTGCGCGGCAGTCTCAGTTCGACCATATTCGCCTTCCTTTGCCAGCAAATCAGTAAACACGTTTTTTAGGTGGAAAGACTTCGACATCATTTGTCAGAGTCTTCATATGCACAGGGCGATAAGTAAGCCTGACGCTGCCCTTGTCATCTAACCACGAGACAGAATGTTTAAGCCATTCATGATCATCACGTCAGGATAATCTTTACGCGCATGGGCACCACGACTCTCATGCCGTGCTAAACCACTCTCTAAAGTGACCGTTGCATTCGCGAGAAGATTTTCAAATTCCAACGCCTCCATCAGATCACTATTCCAAATCAATGAAGTATCAGAAACATGAATATCTTCTAAGCAACCCCAAATATCACGAATTTTATCCACGCCAGCCTGCAAGCTATCCTGAGTACGGAAGACCGCAGCATGCGTTTGCATATCATGTTGAAGACGGTCACGCATCGCAGCGACTCTTGTACCGCCTTTGGCATAACGTAATTTATCTAAGCGGTCCAAGGAGTTCTCACCAGCACCAGCAGGAAGAGGACGCACAAATTCAGAGGGTTTAATAACCTCTGCCGCACGACGTGCTGCAGAACGACCAAAGACGATAAGATCTAGCAAAGAGTTTGTTCCCAAACGGTTTGCTCCATGCACAGAAACGCACGCTGCTTCACCAACAGCCATAAGACCAGGCACAACAGCATCAGGATTATCTGCTGTAGGACGAATAACTTCGCCATGGATATTCGTTGGAATCCCACCCATACAATAATGCACAGTTGGACGCACAGGCACAGGTTCTTTCGTAACATCAACACCAGCAAAAACGCGTGAGATTTCAATAATGCTTGGCAAACGCTGACGCAATAAATCCTCACCCAAATGTTCAAGGTGCATCATGATATGGTCTTTTTTCGGACCACATCCACGTCCCTCGTTAATCTCAATTGTCATTGAAGCAGAAACAACATCGCGTGAAGCAAGGTCTTTTGCAGTTGGTGCATAACGCTCCATAAACCGCTCGCCTTCAGAGTTTGTCAAATAGGCGCCCTCACCCCGACACCCTTCTGTCAACAAACAACCTGCAGGGTAAATACCTGTCGGATGGAATTGTACAAATTCCATATCTTGCGTTGGTAAACCAGCACGCATAACCATGGCATTACCATCACCTGTACAGGTATGCGCCGAAGTACACGATTGGTACGAACGCCCATAACCACCTGTTGCCAAGACAACCATTTTCGCATTAAAGCGATGAATAGTTCCATCATCTTGACACCACGCAACAACACCACGACAAGCGCCCTCATCGTCCATAATGAGGTCAATCGCGAAATATTCGACAAAAAACTCAACATTATGTTTCATACATTGTTGGTATAACGTATGTAAAATAGCATGCCCTGTACGATCAGCCGCCGCACAAGCACGTGGCACAGGCGCTTTACCGTAATCACGCATATGCCCACCAAATGGACGTTGATAAATACGACCATCTTCCGTACGTGAGAAAGGCACACCAAAATGCTCCAACTCATGCACAGCAGAAACAGCCTCACGACACATAAATTCAATGGCATCCTGGTCACCCAACCAGTCTGACCCTTTGACAGTGTCATACATATGCCACTTCCAATGGTCTTCCGCCATATTACCAAGAGAGGCACCAATCCCCCCTTGCGCTGCCACCGTGTGACTCCGCGTTGGAAAAACTTTAGTGACACAAGCTGTCTTTAAACCTGCTGCTCCCATACCTAATGTAGCACGCAGACCAGAACCACCTGCACCCACAACCACCACATCATAGACGTGATCAATAACCTTATAAGCCCCCCTAGAAGGAGAGGAATTAGCACTCATTATGACGGCACCCCCACTCTATACGTTCGGCCTATCAGCTGTTAGAACGTAACGCCACGTAATCATTTACCAAAGCGATGAACCACTTTCGCACATAGCCCCACTATTTTGTGGAACCATGAGCAACGACAAGCCTTATTACAGAAATTACACCTAAAAGCCCTAAAAGAAATGTACCGAATTTTATCAAAAGACGTGTCGGTAAGTGAGCATGACCATGCACATAGTCATCTACAATAACTTGTAAACCAAGCCGTGCATGATAAAAAGTCGCAACAATTAAGGCAATTAACATTGTGGCGTTGACAGGTTTACCACCCCATTCTACCACATCAGCACGAGACGCCCCACCTAAACGAAACATCTGCACAACAAACCACGTAGACAACGGCAACAGAACAGCAGAAGACGCACGTTCAGCCCACCAATGCCCAGCACCAGAATGCCCAGCACCTAACCCACGAGCACGACCAAGGTGCGAGCGCATGACATCAATATGCGGATCATGAGCGTTCATCTTTAACTATCCTCTCTTTTTAGCCCGACGACGTCCGACTAAACATAACAATGCCGTAAGCACAACACTTACGCCCACCGTCACACGAACAGCAACGGGACCATCTTCGTTGACTTCTTTTTTGTCAAAACGATGGCCACTATCCCAGATCAAGTGGCGAATACCGCCAACTGTGTGGTACACAACAGACACTATCCAACCGAAAAGCATCAGTCTGGTGAGTGGGTTGCGGGCAACCTTACTCGCTGTTGTATATGATTTCTCTCCTTTAGCAGCGGCATTTAACCAAAAAACACCAAGTGCAGCGCCACCTGTTGCGATGACACCTGTAATACGGTTTGAAATCGAAAGAACCATAGAAAGCCGACGACGATAAATCTGCAAATGCGGCGACATGGGTCGCTGCACCAGTGTACCATCACTGCGACTACCTACATAAAGAGCCCTACGGACATCCTGCATTGTTAGCCTCATAACCCCGTCTATGTTTTTGCCTATGATAAGGCAAAAACGGATTCCATTTTTGCAACTTTCTACACCTTATCTAACATTTCGTCAATTCTAACTCTTAGTTTCAAGGACAAGAAAAACAAAATTTTTAACTTTTTTTACATAAAAGACCTAAATCTCTCATTTTTTCTGCAATTTGTACCGCATTCAGAGCAGCCCCTTTTCTCAGGTTATCCGACACACACCAAAACGCTAATCCATGAGGCACGGTTGAATCAATACGAAGGCGAGAAACATAACTCGCATTTTCACCGACACAGTCAATCGGCGTTATATACCCCCCTTCCTCGTTCCGATCAAAAAGCATAACACCGGGCGCACTTCGCAACGCCTCACGCGCCTGCTTAAGGTCAACAGGTTTTGCAAATTCTGCTACCACAGCTTCAGAATGCCCTATAAACACAGGAACACGTACACAAGTCGCTAATACTTGAACATCAGGATCAAGGATTTTACGTGTTTCGACTTGCATTTTCCACTCTTCTTTGGTCGAACCATCCTCCATAAAACGATCAATTTGCGGAATACAATTAAAAGCAATTTGCTTTTGAAAACACTCTATTTGAGGTGGGTCATTGACAAAGCTACCACGAGTCTGTGCAAATAATTCATCCATGCCATGCTTACCCGCCCCAGAAACAGCTTGATAAGTCGCCACAACCACACGCTTTAGAGCAAACAAATCATGCAATGGCTTAAGAGCAACAACCATTTGAATCGTAGAGCAATTAGGATTGGCAATAATATGACGCTTCATTTGCTTTAACGCTTCAGGGTTCACTTCTGGCACAACAAGCGGCACATCAGGATCCATACGAAAATGAGAGGTGTTATCAATCACAACACACCCTACTTTTGCAGCAATCGGCGCATATTTTGCTGAAACCGACGCACCAGGAGAAAAAAGCGCTATATCCCACCCTGAAAAATCAAAAGTTTCAAGGTTAGCAACTTTAACAACTGTCTCCCCAAAAGACACTTCTCTTCCAACTGAACGTGGCGAAGCTAATGCTGCAATAGCTTCTACTGGAAATTCTCGCTCCGCTAATATTTTCAGAATTTCACGCCCTACAGCCCCCGTTGCACCAACAACAGCAACACGATACTTCATCTTTTTCTCCCTTATTGAATCAACCCCTAAAACGCAAGTATGGCTTTCAACAAAAACACCCCCGTAAACAAGACCTCAATACGATAGAAAGTCTTAAATTTCATGATATAAGCCACCGCCCCAAACCCACCACTCTTGATGAAGATGTGTCAGATAATCCGCAACACGTTGTGCCTGCTGCACCGATGGAAATAGCCCAAAACACGTTGCACCAGAGCCACTCATACGAGCGAGCAAACATTGATCTTGCACGGCTATCACGTGCAAAACTTTCTCCACTTCAGGGCATAGCTCACACGCTGCAGCTTCCAAAGCATTAGTCTGTTCTTTAAGAAAATCTGCCAAACCATATACGTCATGCCAAACACTCGGCATAGATGCACGAGACCTAAAAGCCCCATGCCGCCTACGAAAAACCTCAGGCGTCGAAACAGCTTGCCCACAGTTCACGAGCACAATACCACAGTGAGGTAAAGAAGACACTGAGCTCAAACGCTCACCAATACCTTCCATACGCAGGCTTTGCCTCAATAAACAAGCGGGTATATCAGCCCCTAATTTTTCCGATATTTGTAAAAGGGCAGAGTGATCCCCGTTTACCCCCCAAACACGATTTAAAAGACGCAAAGTCGCCGCCGCGTCAGAAGACCCTCCTCCAATTCCTGAAGCCACAGGTAAATTCTTTTCTAATAGAAGACAACCACCTTGAATACTTTCTCCCCCAAGAGCTTGTATTTTCTTTGCTGCTTTTATAACAAGATTATCTTCACCAACAGTCAGTTGGTTCAACTTTTCCCCAAAACGCCCTGCTAGCTTCAGACATAAAGGATCTGCCCCAGGTTCGTAACGCACAACGTCTCGCGCATCAACAAACACAACCAAACTATCAAGAAGATGATAACCGTCTTCTCTACGTCCCGTCACATGAAGATAGAGGTTAATTTTTGCTGGCGCGTCTTCTCTTAGCCCTCCGACAGATATATCTGTGCCTTTCATATCACTTTCCGTGCTTTCCTTTATGTTTGTTTTCACTGGTTTTAGAAACAGAAGCTCCCGCACGACTTAAAGCAGCATAAATAAGTTTTGTATCTTCTTCAGAAGGGTGCATATCTAAAGCCATATTCCATTGATTTACAGCCTCAATACGCCGCCCATCCCGCCAATAGGCTTCTCCTAAATGATAATTAACTTCAGGGTCTTCTGGCGTTCCCTCAGCAGCTTTTTCAAGCATAGACATACCCGTTTTAATGTCTCCTCTTTCAACGAGAACCCAACCAAGACTATCTGTTATAGCGGCATCTTGTGGTGCAAGTATGTGTGCTTTCCGTAATAAACGCTCTGCTTCTCCAAGATTTTCATGTCGTTCCGCCATAGAATACCCTAGAAAGTTTAATAACAAAGGTTCATTAGGCGCATAGGTTAATGCAGTTCGAGCATCTGCACGAGCACGTGGCCAATTCCCCGCCTCATGATAAGCCATTCCCCGTAAAAATAATAAAGTCCAATCACGCTTATTTTGTTTCGTCACCAAATTGATAGCACGCGTATAAGCGCCAATAGCTGCTTTCCAGTCTTTTTTTTGGGAAAAAGCGTTTCCTAATGTTCGCAATACAATAGGCTGATGCGGATTCTGACGATTAAGCCCTTGTAAAAGAGAAATCGCTTCATCAATCTTATCCACAGTAATATCAAGCATCGCTAAACGCAAAGTTGCAATAGGCGCCAATGGATCACTATGATTAATGTGGATCAACGTTTCTCTTGCTGCTATGTTATGCCCTTCCTCTTCCTGAACTTTGGCAAGCATAAGACGCGCTGTTGCAAGATCTGGATCCATTTCCAAGGAAAACCCCAACATCAAACGCGCAACTTCATCAAACTGTTGAAGAACAATCGTTTTATTCCTACCAAAATGCCCTTGCTCTACTTGATCATGCCCCTGCTGACGTAAAAGAAGTGCGGCCAATACGTAAGCATGCGCTATCCCCTCCCTTACAGAAATCACAGGGAAACGAGCTATTGCCGATTGCAATTCTGGTCCAGACAACGCGATCATAAATTTTCTGCAACCAAATCTCGTAAAACACCGCGGGCTTCGTCTTTCTGCCCATGACTCCACAACCACGCCGCATAGGAACGTGCCAATAATAAATCATATCCGGGCATAATTTTCTGAGCACGTGCAAACAGATCTCCCGCTTGGTCATCTAACCCGCCAATATGAGCGATAAGCCCGGCATGCAAAACATAAAAAGGCGTAAATGCCGATGTCGGACGTCTAATCAACCCCGTTACTGCTTGATCTGCGTTTCCATCCCCATCCTCACACCAAGCCTGCAATAAAGGAACAATCATATTGGCTAACGGGTCACGCCAAGCTTGCTGATAGTAATGTAATGCGTCACTCCACTTTGTGCGTATAACGGATGCATTCCCTAACACAAAAGCAGAGACAACACTCTGTCCTCCTCCAGACTGTGCCAGACGCAATGCAAGCGCATCAGCATGAGAGTCGTTTGCCATGACACTATGGAGAAATGCCTGTTTTAATAAAACATTATTATTAGGATCGACACGTAACGCCTGCAAAAATGCCTTTGCAGCCTCTGCATCATCGCCCAATCGTGCAGCAACAATACCACACAAAAACGCCCCAGAATCGACAGAACGAGCAGGAGGCACGATAGCTTTTACAGAAGGTAATAAGGTGCCTTTACGCCCCTGTTGAGACCCTTGTTGCACAGAAGACAGGTTTAACGATGATTCTCCTGTAAGAGGATCGGCAAAGACAGCTACAGGCAAAACGCCCATCGCCACTGAAAGCGTTATAACCATGACAAGAGGAAAACGATATAATCCCATAATAACCCTGTCGTGCCGAAATATCAGCACCGTATGAACTTCAACAATGACTTATTATACTATGTAATAAAAATTACAAGAAATAACTCATCTTCCTTTTCTTATGATAAATTAAAGAGTTATTTGTAACCTGACAAAACATAATACCCACAATACAACACACCCTGTAGAATAAGTATGAATTCTTCAACCCTTTTTCCCCATAAACCCCTCTCAGTGCACGCTGCACGCGCCATTTTACGCCTTTATACAGAATGGGGTGTCGATGCCACTCTTACAGATTCTCCTTTTCATTACCAACGATTATCCTCTAAAAACCAAACCCTTCCTCTTTCTATCGAAACTGTCCCGACAACTCCGATACCCTCTCAACACACGACAAACACGCCGCCCTCTTCTTCCGCCGAAAACATTACACAAGTTATCGCACAAGCAACAACATTAGCAGCCCAAACTAACAGCCTTGAAGATTTACATAACGTTGTGGCCCATTTCAGTCTATGTTCTCTTCAAAAAACGGCTATACACACACTAACACCTCAAGGTCCACATAATGCGCCTCTCATGATCATCGGAGGTATCCCTGATGCTGATGAAGACAGAAAGGGACAACCTTTTACAGGGCGCTGTGGCATGTTTCTCGATGAAATGCTTGCTTATTTACCCCTTTCTCGCGATGAAATCGCCCTTGCAACCGCGATTCCGTGGCGTCCACCAGGTGGGCGCTTAACATCAGACTTAGAACAGCACATTTGTCTTCCCTTTCTCCAGCGTGCCATAACTCTCCTTGCTCCACAAAGGTTGCTCTTATGCGGTAATATTCCTTTGATGATGCTTTTTGGTCATGATACGTCTGTACCACGCCAGCGTTGGCACACACTTACATTACCAAACAACCCTAAACCTTTACCCACTCTTAGCATGACACACCCCATTCAATTACAGGCAAGTGCCACCGCCCGACGTGAAATTTGGACTTCCCTTATGCTCGTCATACACAATTTAAGAGAAAACACGACTCCAGCCCCATCATATTAAAATCTCTAAGATACTTTAATATCTTGATATCTTGCCCGTTTAATGCTCAGCAAAAGCCTGTCTACTTGCCCGAACGCATGAAACACGACGACCGTCCATTTCTCTTACTTCCAGCAACCATCCTTCATAAACGACTTTATCACCAACAGTAGGAACCCGCCGTAACAACGTCAACAACAACCCGCCAAGAGTATGATAACGCCCCTCTTCAGGTAAAATACGTAAGCCAAGCTGCTCTTTCACATCGTCAACAGATTCTGTACCGTTTAGTGATAAAACTGTATTAGGCAATAGTTTTGAAGATTTTTTTGCATGATGTCGTATTTGACATACCGATTCGCCTATAATCGCGTCAAACAAATCAGAAACTGTCACAACACCTTCAAAGGCACCATATTCATCAAGCACAAAAGCCATCCCTGACTGACTATCACGAATACGGAGCAACATGTCTAACGCTGAAAGACTATCTGGCACAATCAACGCAGAACGTAACCCCACTTCAATAGAAACAGGCATACCATCTAAAACTCTATCGAGCATATCTTTGACCAAAATAACGCCTACAGGATTATCTACCCCACCAGCACAGACCACAACACGCTCATAAACACTCCGACGTAAAACACGTGCGAGTGTATCACGATCAGCATAACGATCAATCCAATACAGCTCATTACGTGGTGTCATCACAGCACGTACAGATTTATCAGCCAAACGCAACAAGCGTTCAATCATAGCGTGTTCTTCGCTTTTAATCACGCCCAAGTGAGAGCCTTCTGCGATATAGGCCTTTAGTTCTTCTTCCGTCATGTTCCGGCTTGTAACATGACGTCCTCCTATTAACCATAAAATAACGTTAGAAAACTGATAAAGAAGCCATACAATAGGACGCGTTATTTTTGCGAGAAGTTCTAAAAAAATAGCCAATCTTGCAGCTATCGCTTCCGGATCTCTTAGAGCAAGTTGCTTTGGAACGAGCTCCCCAAGAACCAACATTAGTGTTGTAATAACAAGTAATACCAACCACATTGATAATGGTGAAGCAATTGGCCTTAATATAGAAAATTTTAGTAAAAAAGCTGTAAGATGTTTTTGTATTTCCACACCACCATATGCCCCTTCTAAAATAGACACAAGAGTCATACCAAATTGAATTGTTGGTAAAAATATATGTGGATTTTCAGAAAGACTTACAGCAGCGTCTACGCTTATCCCCCGTTCTTCTTGCAACTTCATCAAACGTGGTTTACGAGCAGAAATGAGGGCAAGCTCGCCCATCGCAAAAAGAGCGTTAAGAAAAACTAAGAAAATAATAACAAAAATTTCAAATATCATAACTTAATCGCTCTGTTGGTGTAAAACATTTTACCAGACAGCTTTAGAGTGACACGTGTTATTTCCATACAAAAACAACAAGGAGTGTCCTTTTACAGACACTCCAAAAAATTGATTTCTTAATCCCCTTGATCCGTGAAAATAGAGAACTTTGAACATACTCTACCTACGCCAAAGTAACACATACACAACAAAGATCTATATTATATCACTCAACGGTTTTCATCTGCTCTTCCACTTGTTGCGAAAAAACATATTGGGCTGGACGTTGATGCGCTAAAGAGACCTCTGGCAGCATAGGTTTCTCAGTCTCCGGTCCTGATAACGCGACTTTAACAAAATGCCATGGTCTCCGTATTGCATCCATAACAGCTGTTGATTCGTACCCTGAATGTACCATACAATCGGCACATTTTTCATAACGACCAGTTCCATAATCATCCCATTTGGTATGATTCATCAGTTCCTGAAAGGTTTTAGCATAGCTTTCACCCAACAAATAACACGGACGCTGCCACCCAAACACATTACGTAAGGGTTTTCCCCAAGGAGTACATTGGTATTGCTCATTTCCAGCAAGGAAGTTTAAAAACAAAGGAGACTGCGTAAAACGCCACTTTTTCCCTTTTCCTAAACGGAAAATATCACGAAAAAGATTTTTTGTTTTTCGCCTATTCAAAAAATGCTGCTGATCAGGGGCACGTTCATATGCATAGCCAGGTGCTGTCATAATCCCATCAACGCCCATAGCCATAATTTCATCAAAAAACGCAGCCACACGTTTAGGATCTGCGCCATCAAAAAGCGTACAATTCACAGAAACACGAAATCCGCGCGCTTTAACTTTCTTAATCGCTGCGATAGCACGTTCGTACACCCCATCTTGACAAACAGAAGCGTCGTGCATGGCCTTATCACCATCAAGATGTACATCCCACGAGAAAAAAGGTGATGGCTCATAATCATCCATTTTTTTCTCGAGTAAAAGGGCATTTGTACACAGATAAACGTATTTTTTGCGTGCTATCAATCCACGGATAATTTGTGGCATTTCTTTATGTAAAAGTGGCTCACCACCCGCAACAGCAACAATAGGTGTTCCTGCCTCGGCGTCGGCATCAAGGCATTCTTGTACAGTCATCCGCCGATTAAGAATAGCCGCAGGATAATCAATCTTTCCACAACCTGCACAGGCCAAGTTACACCGAAAGAGTGGTTCAAGCATTAATACAAGCGGATAACGCTTACGTCCCATAATATGTTGTTTAATAACATAGCTCCCAACCCTGACAGCCAACATTGCCGGTACAGCCATAACCTCACACCTCTACTGAATATGAATACAAACGATTTATAGTCTTAATAAATTAATAACAAATATACCCTAGAACCAGGTTAAGACGTTACACCCCCTTCTAGAACTAAAAAACAGAAAGTTTTAGAGATTTTTACTTTATTTACTGCCTTGATAACAAAATTCTGTCAAGTAACATCCACAGCTTATTCTTTTGAAAGAAGCCACAAATGCCGTTTAATACTCTAACCCTATAGAACAAAATGATAATATAACTTGTTTAAACTCCCCTGAACCACTATTACGTTAGTTTTATATGTCAATTTTGCCTTACCTACAGGCTTTCAAGGCTTTCATGCTTTTTATCACATTCTCACAACACATCGACTATACACAAACGACTTTATCTTGTATTTGTTGTACTATGACGTTATAGAATATTTTCTATCTGGCACTTAAGGGATATCAATGATGAAAACTTTCTCTGCGCGTTCTGTTCTTATTCTAAGCCTCTCTCTTTCTTCGTTTTCAATAATCCCCCCTGTTACTCATGCAGTTGCACAAACAACCAATGTACATGCGATTATTACGCCCGTTCAATGTCTGTATACAGCTTTGAAACAGGTACAAGATTCTCATGCTGATTTTACACAACGGAGTAAAATTGTCGGGACTGCTGTAGATCAGGCTTATGACTTAGAAACGCTCCTTAAGGCTTCTGTTGGTTTACGCTATAATGCTCTCAGTGCTGATGAAAAACAAAAACTGCTTCACACGTTTCGTGATTTTACAGTAGCGCATTATGTTTCTAGCTTTAAACCCGGTTCTGACGCCCGTTTTACTATTTCACCCAATGTCACTGACTCCCCCATTGCAGGAAGTAAAATTGTCCAAACCTATATTGGTTCAGCTGATAATATGCCCGGTACTGAAGTTGACTACATCGTTACCAACAAAAATGGTGCATGGAAAGTAACAGATGTACTCTTAGGTGATTCTCATATTAGCCAAGCCGCAGCGCAACATTCTGATTTCAGATCTACATTAACATCAGGTGGCGTTCCAAAACTAATAACACTCCTAGAACGTAAAATTGAAAATTATTCAAAAGACTAATAGAAGCAGGTATTATTACAACCGGTTACGACAACATAAAGGCTTCTTTACTTAATTATCTTTAATGTAATTATGATAAGTGTTTTCGTAATATTCGGTATTATTAGTTGTCTCCTTGCTATAGCAGGTTGTATCCAATTAGCTTTTGGCACTTGGTTTCTGACTCGCTTTCCATACCAAAAAGAAACCCTTTCTGCTGTTTCTTCATGGCCGCCTGTCACCATCCTTAAACCTCTATGCGGGGTTGAGCCTTTTTTAGAAGAGGCGCTTGAGAGTTTTTGTACACAAGACTACCCAGATTTTCAGATTCTGTTTGGTATACATGATACAAATGACCCCGCTTTAACGATTGTTCAACGTCTCTGCGATCGCTACCCACACCGTCACTTTCAAATCGTTATTGATCCTGCTCTCCATGGATTAAACCGTAAGATTAGTAATATCATAAACCTTTTACCGTATATTCAACATGATTTTTTGGTAATTTCAGATTCAGATATTCACGTTAAACCAGATTATTTACGTCATGTTGTAACAACTCTGCATAAGCCCAATACAGGGCTTGTCACCACGTTGTACGCTGGATTACCTATAAACAATAGTATTGTTCAAGCGCTTGCGGCCTGCCAAATCAATCATAGTTTCCTGCCAGGTGTTCTATTATCACGTCATCTTGGTCGACAAGATTGTCTTGGTGCTACCATGGCCTTACAACGACATATTCTTGATTCTATTGGTGGATTTGATGCGCTTCTTCACCATGTTGCCGATGATGCCGTTCTTGGAAAACTCGTGCGCCAACAACAGCTAGACATTACCCTTGCTCCTTGCCTTACATGGACCACTATTACCGAGTCATGTTTTCAAGAACTTTTACAACACGAACTCCGTTGGGGAAGAACTATCTACGCTGTTGCACCTCTCGGGTATATCTCTTCATCGCTTCAATTGCCTCTTTTTTGGGCAAGTTTAGCATCATATTTCTACACAATACTTTTTTACTCAGTACAATTTTGTTCTGCCTTATATGGGGTCTCTACGCGTGGCTTGTATCTATAATAGATCGTTCTGTCGGGTATCATAAACCTTGGACTCTTTTTTTACTCCCTTTACGTGATTGGCTTTCAGCTATTGTTATGGTTGGAAGTATGAGTGGTACAAAAGTACATTGGCGTGGGCAGACATTACACGTCACCAAACAGACCACACCCCAGAACCATTTGTCTTCAGACCGTTAATTATATATGAATGACACAACTTGTCATTTTCCCCTATTAAATGGTAGACTTTCTTTTGTATGTACAATATTTAAAAACTAGTTTCTTTATAGGATAAAATTTCATGACGATGAGAACTCTTTTTCTTCAGCCCCCCACTTTTGACGGATTTGATGGCGGTGCTGGTTCACGCTATCAAGCACGCCGTGAAATTAAATCTTTTTGGTATCCAACATGGCTTGCCCAACCTGCCGCTTTGGTCAAAGGTAGTCGTCTCATTGATGCTCCACCAGCTCACATGGACATGACGCCAATACTGGAAGATGTGAAAAACCGAGATCTCGTTGTTTTGCACACATCAACGCCGTCTTTTCATAAGGACGTGCAAGTTGCTCAAATGCTTAAAGACACAAATCCTCATCTTAAAATTGGCATGGTTGGGGCAAAAGTAGCTGTACAACCGGAGGAAAGTCTCTTAAAAGCTTCACCTATTGATTTTGTTGCACGAAACGAGTTTGATTTTACCATTAAAGATATTGCCGATGGCGTGGATTTCAAAAATGTTGATGGTATTTCGTGGCGTAGTCCAAATGGAGATATTATTCACAATCGTGATCGTGCTGTTATCGAAGATATGGATAGCCTTCCATTTGTTACTGAAGTCTATAAGCGTGATTTACGAATCGAAGATTATTTTATCGGCTATCTGAAACACCCTTATATTTCTATTTATACAGGACGCGGTTGTAAATCTCGTTGTACTTTTTGTCTTTGGCCACAAACGGTAGGAGGACATCGTTATCGTACTAGAAGTCCTCAACATGTTGCAGCAGAAATTCGCCTTGCGATGCAATATTTCCCGCAGGTGCAAGAATTCTTTTTTGATGATGATACTTTTACCGATGATTTGCCTAGAGCCGAAGCAATAGCACGCGAATTAGGAAAACTCGGTGTCACATGGTCATGTAATGCCAAAGCCAACGTACCACGTGATACGTTAAAAGTACTTCGTGATAACGGATTACGCTTGCTCTTGGTCGGTTATGAAAGTGGTAATCAACACATTTTACATAACATCAAAAAAGGTATGCGCGTTGAAGTTGCTCGCGAATTTACAAAAAATTGCCACGAGCTTGGCATAAAAATCCACGGAACTTTTATTCTTGGTTTACCAGGAGAAACACGTGAAACGATTCAAGAAACGATTCGTTTTGCTCAAGAAATCAATCCTCATACGCTTCAGGTTTCTCTTGCAGCACCTTATCCGGGAACATTTCTTTATAAACAAGCTACAGAAAATGGCTGGCTTGATGAATCTAACGCTGAATTAATTGATGAAAATGGTGTACAAATTGCACCGCTGCACTATCCTCATCTTTCTCACACAGAAATTTTTAACAGCATGGAAGAATTTTATAAAAAATTCTATTTCCGTGCACCAAAAATTGCTGCCATTTTAGGTGAGATGTTGACTTCTCCACAAATGATGAAACGTCGTCTCCGCGAAGGAGTTGAATTTTTCCAATTCCTCAAAAATCGTAAAACAGACCCCAATTGCACATCGTGTCACACGTAATACATTTTCTTACTGCGTCTACGTGACATTTGTAGTTGTATATGTTTCGCTACACGTTACGCTAAAGTGATAGTGAATTAATTGATGAAACGTGCCATTATTTCTGCTGATGACTTTGGTATGTCTATCGAAGTTAACGAAGCAGTAGAGTATGCTCACCGTCATGGTCTTCTCTCGACAACAAGTCTTATGGTTGCGGGACAAGCTGCACAAGATGCTATCGTCCGTGCGCAACGTATGCCCTCCCTCCGTGTTGGTTTACACTTGGTCGTTATTGAAGGCCCTGCCGTACTTTCACACGATCAGATCTCACTCATCACGGATACCCGTAGTTGGTTTTCCTCATCACAATTTGGGCTTGGTGTAGAGTATTTTTTCCACCCTACAGCACGCCAACAACTAGCACGAGAAATTACGGCTCAATTTAAGGCATTTGCCCGCACAGGGCTCCCCTTAGACCATGCTAACGCTCATAAACACATGCACTTACATCCAACAGTTGGTCAACTTATGATCACAATTGGAAAACAATATGGGCTTAATGCCATACGGATTCCACGAGAGCCTCCTAACCCTCTTTTTCATGCGACAGGTATTCGTTCAGAGAGTTTAGGTAGTGCCCTTTTACGCCAGTGGACCCGTTTACTACGGCATCAATCTCATAAAGCAGGAATAGCGACCAATGATTGGTGCTTTGGTTTAGCGTGGAGCGGTCATATGACAACAGACCGCGTTGCCGCTTTAGCATCTCATCTTCCAGACGGAGTTTCTGAAATCTATTTTCACCCTGCTACACAAAAAAATACATTGCTTAACCAACTCATGCCAACTTATGAACACCAAGCCGAATTAGAAACTCTCTGCTCAGAAGATTTCAAAAATGGGTTTACACGTTCAGGGACTCAACTGTGTGGTTGGCAAGATATTGTGCGCACGTAACAATACAAAAAATACTGCAACTAACAAAAAACATTCTTCAAACAGGTTTTATCTCCTGATTCTTTTGAACGCGCTCGATTTTAGCGCCACAAGCAGACAGTTTGCGTTCTACTGCTTCATAGCCCCGATCAAGATGGTGTACATGGTCAAGGATCGTTTCACCATGTGCGACCAAACCAGCCAAAATAAGAGAAAACGAAGCTCGTAAATCTGTTGCTTTAACAGGCGCCCCTGTTAAAGTACGTACACCATGAATCGTCGCTAAAGAACCTTGTACATCAATATGTGCTCCCAAACGTACCAATTCAGGCACATGCATAAAACGATTCTCAAAAACTGTTTCCGTCACCTTAGACGTTCCTTCAGCGACAGAAAGCAACGCCATAAATTGCGCTTGCATATCCGTTGGAAACCCAGGATAAGGCTCTGTCGTAATTTCTGTACTTCGAAGTCTCTCCTTACACCAAACACGCATAACGTTATCCGTTTGGTGGACCTCAACGCCACAGTGCCTTAATGTTTGTACAACAGCAGCAAGATGATCCGTATTCCCATTTATTAAGCGCAAATCCCCACCCGTTATTGCTGCCGCACAAGCATAAGTGCCACATTCAATACGATCAGGCATAACACGATAGTGCGCTCCATGGAGAGAGTCTACCCCATCAATAACGATTGTTTTTTCTCCCGCCCCCTTAATTTCTGCGCCCATATTTTTAAGACAATTTGCTAAATCAATAATCTCTGGCTCACGCGCGGCATTAACAATTGTCGTACGTCCTTCCGCCAAAGTGGCCGCCATCATCACGTTTTCCGTTGCTCCTACCGACGCAAAAGGGAAAACAACTTCTCCCCCTTTTAATCGAGACGTTGTAGAAGCACAAATGTAACCGTTCTCAAGTGTAATATTCGCGCCTAATGTTTCAAGCCCTTTAAGATGTAGGGTAATAGGTCGTGTACCAATAGCACACCCTCCAGGTAAAGAAACCCGTGCCTCATGACAACGCGCAAGTAACGGACCTAATACCAAAACAGAGGCACGCATTTTAGAGACAATGTCATAAGGAGCTTCTGTATTCGTAATTTTTCCCCCTACAGACAAAACCGAACCATCACCAGAGATATCCGTCACATTGAGTCCATGCTGTTTTAAGAGCACACACATAGTGACAATGTCATCAATACGAGGAACATTAGAAAGCACAAGCTGATCAGAAGTGAGTAAGCCCGCTGCGAGAAGTTTCAAAGCAGAATTTTTTGCGCCGCCAATAACAATTTCGCCACACAGAGGATACCCTCCGTGAATAATAAAATGATCCATAGCAAGCCTACATTTGTGGCATCGTTACACCACACTGGCTCATATATTTTCCAGATCTATCCGCATAACTTGTCTCACAAGGAGAAGCGCCCTTAAAGAATAGAAACTGGCAAATCCCCTCCCGCGCATAGATCCGCGCTGGCAAAGGTGTTGTATTACTAATTTCTATGGTCACTTGCCCCTCCCATCCAGGTTCAAGAGGCGTTACATTCACAACGATACCACAACGCGCATAGGTCGACTTACCGAGACAAATAACTAATACATCTCGCGGAATACGAAAATATTCAATAGTGTGCGCCAACATAAAACTATTGGGAGGAACAATACACTCATCAGCTTGACGGGAGACAAAACTATCCGAACTAAAATTTTTTGGATCAACAACAGCATTATTAACATCTGTAAAAATACGAAAATCATCAGCAACACGGGCATCATAACCATATGAAGAAAGACCATAGGAAATTACACCCTCACGGTGTTGACTTCCAACAAAAGGTTCAATCATGCCGTGATCCATTGCCATTTGACGGATCCACGTATCAGGCATTACAGACATGGTCTTCTCCTCCATGAGGAAACGAAACAGATGCGTCAACAGATGCGCCAGAAGTATTGTTCTCCTGCCGATTACGTGCCTGTGCTTTACGACGATACAAATTCACCCGCAATGCTACTGCACGCGATTCTTGTTGTTGATTACGAGAAACTTTAGCCTCTTTTTCAAGATTCTGGGATGTTAGTTGCGTTTTAGACACTTTATTCGCCATATACTCTATATCATTACAAGTAATGATATAACAAACAAGCTAATTATATAAAAACTCAATAAAAATTCAAAAAAGATTTTAGTGTTTTTACGACAAACAATAAATAACGCTCTTACATCTATTTTCGCGCAACAAATAACATTTTCTCAAAAATAAAATCTATGTCGGCTTATACGTATACATTGTTACAACGACTTTACAACACTCCTATTTTCTGCCATTATTGTGAAAACGTTTGCACTCCTTATCAGATAAGGAGCGTTGAGTGTTCGTTTAGTTTAGAGCTATTTAGTAGATTCCGATATGGTTGAAACAATACACAATAAAGATACGGATACAGCAAAAGCCCTTTTGTCTGAAGGGCGTTCTTTTTACGAATGTGGTCGTTGGGAAATGGCTCTTGCCACACATGATGAGGTCATTCGTAAATTTGCCCATACGCAAAGTCTACCTCTTCGGGAACAAGTCGCAAAAGCCTTTTTTAGGAAAAGAAGCGATCCTTCGCAAATTAGGTCGTTTAGAAGAAGCTCTCGCGCTTTGTAACGATGTTATTCAAAAATTTGGAAAAGCAGAAGATCATGCTCTCAAAGAGCAAGTCGCAAAAGCCCTCGTTGAAAAGGCGCATTTTCTCAATGAATTTAGTCGCTTAGATGAAGCCTTAGCGACTTATCATGAAATAATAAGCACATTTCAAAACGCGCAAGATCTCTCTTGTCGAGAGCAAGTCGCAAAAGCTCTTGTAGGAAAAGGGTTTACCCTCTACCGTCTCAACCGTCCTGAAGAAGCTTTAGCTGTATGTCATGATGTGCTAAACACTTTTGGAAAAGCAGAAGATCCTTCTTTTCGGGAGCAAATAGCAAAAGCTCTTGTAACTAAAGGACTTTCTCTTGACAAACTTGATAAACAGAAAGACGCTATTACCACATTTGATGAAGTTGTTAACACTTTCGGCACAACAGATGGATTAGTATTTCGGGAACAAGTCGCAAAAGCCCTTATCAATAAGGGATTTTCTTACGGTGAACTTAATCAATGGGATAAAGCCCTTACTGCTTACGATCGGGTTATAAGTACCTTTGATGATGAAGATAATGAGGAACTGAAAGACCCCTCACTTTATCAAGTTGTTGCTATTGCCCTTGTGGGGAAAGGACTTTGCCTACGTAAACTCGGACGCCCGGAAGAAGCTATTTCTGTTTTCAATAAAGTGATTCATCGTTTTGAATCTTCCCATGAACTCTCTTTGCGGGAACAAGTCGCAAAAGCCCTTTTTGGGAAGGGATTTTCTTTAGGGCAACTTAACCGAAGGGAAGAAGAAATTACAGCCCTTGATGAACTAATTCAACGCTTTAACACAGCAGAAGAGTTCCCTCTTCGTAAATGGGTTGCAAAAGCTCTCTTTAATAAAGGTAATGCACTTGGGCAGCTTGGTCTTTTAGAAAAAGCTCTCGTTATTTTTGATGATCTTATTCTTGAATTTGGTGAAGCAGAAGAACTTCCGTTACGAGAACAAGTCGCAAAAGCCCTCTTAGGAAAAGGCATTATTCTCGGTGAGCTTGGTCGTCATAAAGATGCGGCTACCGTTTACCATAAGGTTATCCATAAATTTGAAACAGCACATGAACCTTCCATCCGCGAAGCAGTTACTCGCGCAAAAGAGTGGGTTGCTTCTATTCCGTAGGTTTTTAATCTCTATGTAACCTTGTCCTGTTTGTTTGGTTTAACTTACTTGACAGTAATTTAGGAAAAGGTCAACGGCTTATGCGGTAAACATGTGTTAGCTATAGATAAATAACGTGAAAGTAAAGCGCGTTCTTACATATTTTGAACGCGCTTTATATTTACTGTATTTACTTATTTGCGGATACGTTCGTTTATCTAAAACTTCAGTAGCCCTTTAAAATATGCGGACGTTCAAAAGGTTCAAAAGACTAGCAAAGAAGAAAATCTGTTTTCTTTTTGTTGACTTAAATTATTTTCTTACAAAACCTTACGCACTTTATTCTTTATAAAGTACCTATTCTACACGATCTAAGAAAGATATATACTACACTGTGTCCTTTTTCTATTCCTCAAACCCTTTAAGAGGCTTAAAAAAAATCCTCTCCTTTTTCAAAGTCAACGTTTAAGGATGGCCATAATCAACAATGCAAAAATATTATGAAAAACAAAATGCGACTTTGTTTCACGGAAATTGCATTGAGATTTTAAATCATCTCAACACAGAAAGTATAGACATGATTTTTGCAGACCCACCTTATATGTTATCTAACGACGGAATTAGTTGTCAAAACGGGAAGGTTGTTTCTGTCAATAAAGGAAAATGGGATAAAAGCAAGGGATTAGAAGAAGATTTTCATTTCCATAATCAATGGATACAAGCCTGTCAAAGAGTATTAAAACCTCATGGAACTATTTGGATTTCGGGCACATATCACTCTATTTATATTTGTGGGTTTTTATTACAACGATTAGGGTTTAAAATATTAAATGATATTTGTTGGTTCAAGCCTAATGCCGCTCCTAATATGAGTTGTCGGTATTTTACAGCAAGCCATGAAACACTCTTATGGGCTAAAAAAGACCCTAAAGGGAAACACATTTTTCATTATGACCTTATGAAAAATGGTTTTTGGCCAGGGGACGATATTAAAAAAAACAACAAACAAATGCGATCGGTTTGGCAAATCAACACACCAAAAAAATCTGAAAAAACTTTTGGTAAACACCCTACACAAAAACCCTTAGAATTATTAAGACGTGTTATTCTTGCCTCTACCCATAAAGAGGATTTAGTGTTAGACCCGTTTACAGGCAGTTCCACAACTGGAGTTATGGCACTAGAATTAGAGAGAGCGTTCATCGGTATTGATATCGAAAAAGATTATCTCGATCTTTCTATTAAACGGTTTGAACATATAGATTCCAAACATAAGGGACTTTTATAGAAAGTTTTTACATGCGAAGAAATTTTCAAGTATGGTTTTCAACTTTTAGGGAAAGTATCGCTAGTTATGATTATTATTGTGACTTTGACAAAATCAGCAAAAACATCGCAACGTCAAGGTAGAGCTTAACATCTTAAACACATTAGTAGTCTCTAAGAATATTGAACGAGATTTTGAGAGTATCGTAGAAAGATACCCCGAAGTTTTAAAATGTATCCCGTTACTTTTAGCGGTTCGTTCAAACGAAATTTATGTGACCGATACTGATAGAGAATATCGTTTTTCTTTTACAAAACCAAATTATAGCCTCAATGACTATAAAAAATTTATGCGAAAAACAAAACTTTTCCATATGTTAGAGCACCATATTATTAACAATTTAATTGATTATGCGACAGGTATTGAAACAGGATTAGATTCAAATGCACGCAAAAACCGAGGTGGACACCTTATGGAAAACCTTGTTGAGAGTTTCATTAAAAAAGCAGGTTTTGAAAGAGACGTCCATTATTTTAAGGAAATGTATATTCACGAAATACATGAAAAATGGCACATCAACCTCTCTGCTATTTCTCATCAAGGAAAAATGGAAAAACGTTTTGATTTCGTTATCAAAACAGAACAACAACTCTACGCAATTGAAACAAATTTTTACGCTAGTGGCGGTTCCAAACTCAATGAAACCTCAAGAAGTTATAAAACACTTGCACAAGAAATTGACACAATAAATGGCTTAACTTTTATTTGGGTTACCGATGGTTTAGGCTGGCGCAGTGCTAAAAACAATTTAGAAGAGACTTTCGATATCTTAAACACGCTCTATAATATCAAAGATTTAGAAAACGGCGTTTTAAACACGCTCTCCCACCGCTAGCCGTTTTTTTCTCCTTTTTTCCCCGCACAATAACACACCACAACACACATAGTTTATTTTAGTCCCGTGAGGTTATATATTTTCTCAAGAACGCGGTATCCGTTTTGGGAGAAGGCTTCTTGACTAAAAGTTTGAGAGACGTAATCGCGCGCGTTTTGCCCCATAGAGGCAAGAGTATGAGGATTATGAAGTGCCTCTTTAAGAGCGTTACTAAGAGCTATCGGGTCCTCTGATGGAACAGACCAGCCTGTTTTGTTGTTTTCAACAGAATATTTGAGTTCAGCAACATCGGTTGCGATACACGGTAATCCTAAATTCATAGCCTCATGCGCAGCGTTACAAAGGCTTTCAAGTCTGGAAGGGTTAATAGAAAGATGCAATGTCGATAGGAAAGGCTGTGGATCTGCCATAAAGCCTGCAAGAGTAATATAATTTTGAAGGTTGTATTGAGAGATAAGGGATTGAAGATTGTGCTGTTCTGGCCCATCTCCAACAATAGTAATATGAAAAGGAATAGAGCGTGTTTCATCATCTAAAAGCGAGAGAGCTTTTATAAGAACGTCGTAGCCTTTGTGGTAATGCAAACGCCCGACAGACCCAAAACGTAGAGGTGTACCTGGTTGCCAAGGTTGAGCGAGTTTGGAAGGATTTTCTTGAAAAAGAGGCGGCGGCCAATGTGCCAATCTTTCAGCCGAAAGATGTTGCGCTAACATTTCTGTTGTTGAACGTGCGTCACTCACCCAAAGGCATGTGTCTCCGCCTGTGTGTATCAGTGAGCAGTACAAATAGTTAATATGGTGCCAACTCACAACAGGAATACGGAGTTCTTTACCAATATATTGCCCGACTTGGGTAATATCGTCATGAGAAGTCCAAATAAGATCTGGTTTCCATGCTTTGAAATATGAGCGTAACCAAAAAATAAACATGGGATCATGCGTAAAAGTATTATTTTGTATAAAATACTTAATACCCGCATTTTCCCACCAAGAACGTGCTCGTCCATCTCCTTTACATGGAGCAAAGACGATAACTTCATGCCCGACATCTCTAAGAAAATTACATGCTGGAATAAGAAGACGTTCCGCTCCCCCTCCATTTGCAGATGCAATTAAATAAGCTATACGCACTTCTTTTACCTCTTTTTACTTATACTTTTTTCAGAACAACCAAACCCTACTATTTTCAACCATTTTTAACCGATTTTCATTTATTCTAGAAAGACCTCCTTTTTCACCTTGCTGTAATGTTCAGCTTACCTCCTTTTACTCCCACCAAATGCTGAGAGTACGCACACCTTGTGCCCCGCGTATTAACACACCTTGAATATCCGCCGTTGCAGAAGGACCACTCATCAACACACCATACCGCGCATGATGAAATTCCGCCCTTTGCTCATAAGCGACGTGCATATTGGCTACAAGATCATTTTCAGATAACAACACAACAATATGTTGCGTTAAATGGGCAACCGAATTCAGCGAGTGAAGTTCCTCTTCACTCAAAAAAATAGACCCTGTTTCGGCAATACCAAAAGGCGATCTAACCACCAATACATCTACTTTATCCGCTTGTTGAGGAGAGGTCAGTTCATCAACCCGTATTGTGCCGCAAAATTCCGGTACAGCCGAGCAAATAACTTTCTCATGCGGAAAATACCGCTTTATTGCCTGTTCAAGCGTTTCCCATGTCTGTTGTTCCAACACCTGTCCGCCAAGTGCTTTAAGGTTTTCTTCAAATTTTTGGCGCGTTGCTGTTCTTTCCCCTAATGGAGGAATAGACGGTAAAGGATATTGATCTGGATCTGGGCGATTATTATGTAAACGTGCTAAAATTTTTTCCCGAGAACTCATGATGAAGTTTATCCTTTTTTGATCCGATTCTCTTGATACCATGCATAAAATGTTTGTGACACAGGTGGCGGTAATTCTCTGTTTTTGCCCCAAGGATTCATAGCGTTATAGAGCAAAACGCGTGGCACAACACTTAACGCAGTTTCTGCCCCTCTCAGCGCCGCCCGGTAAAGTTTTGGTTGTCCTAACAACTTTCCCGCCATACGCATCATTTCCCGCTTTACAAAAGGTAGTTCGTGATGTTCGGCTAATACCCGTCGCCATTGATAAAGCTGTTCATGAATATTGATTTTAACCGGACATACATGCGTACAACTCCCATTCATCGTAGAAGCAAAAGGTAGAGTGCTATATTTTCGTTCATTAAATGTTGGGTCAATAATAGCGCCTATAGGTCCTGAATAAACAGCCCCGTATGATAACCCTCCCGAACGGCGATAAACCGGACAAGTATTCATACACGCCCCACACCGAATACATTTGAGCGATGTCCAAAAGTCTTTCATACCCAAACGATGCGAACGACCATTATCAACCAACACAACATGCATTTCGCTCCCTTTTTGAGGGGCGCGGAAATGGGTTGTATATTGCGTAATCGGCGAACCTAATGCACTGCGGGAAAGTAACCGAATAAACACCCCAAGATCTGCCATGCGAGGAACAAGTCGTTCTATTCCCAAAGTTGCAATGTGAAGTTTTGGCACTGTCGCCGATAAATCAGCGTTGCCTTCGTTGGTACACACAACGAAGCTCCCCGTTTCAGCAACCGCAAAATTAACTCCCGTCATCCCCGCATCAGCAGATAAAATAACAGGACGGGCAGCAAGCCTTTGTGCCCACGCCAAAGAGTGCGGGTCATCATCATCGGGATCAGTGTTGTAATGTTTTGCAAAAAGCTTTGCCACGTCTGAAGCCAATTTGTGCACAGCAGGCACCACAATATGGCTCGGCATTTGCTTATCAAGTTGTTGAATACGTTCACCAAGGTCTGTTTCTATCACACACACGCCATGTTGCGCCAAATAAGGCGCCATTTCGCACTCTTCCGTGACCATGGATTTACTTTTGATAAGCGAACGCACTCCGTGTTTTTTTAAAATTTCTCCCACAATACGGTTATGTTCCGCTGCATCTACCGCCCAATGCACATGAATGCCATTTTTAGTCGCGTTGGCTTCAAATTGCTCAAGATAATCTGGTAAATGGGTTAAAGTATGCTCTTTAATTTGTGAAGCAAGGCTGCGCAACTCTTGCCATTCTGGCAATGCATGCATTTGCTCATCACGCTTTTGTCGCAAATCCCACAAGCGCTTATCATGAAAACGTTCATGCGAGGTGTCTTTTATAAACTCTTCTGCCGCTTTGGCATGATTAACAGGGGTAACTTTCATGCCCGTGATCCATTCAAAATCTCTGCAATATGGATAAAACGTATTGGCACGCCTGCACGTTCGGCACACCCTTGTTGGTGCATCAAGCACGAACTATCAGCTGAAACAATATATTCTGCCCCTGCTGTATAATGATCTTGTATTTTATCAAGTCCCATACGGACAGAAACAGCCTCTTCTGTAATGCAAAACGTACCCCCAAACCCACAACACTCATCAGGGCGTTTCGGTGTAACAAACGAAATCCCTTTCACATGAGATAATAACGCCATAGGTTTAGAAAAAAACGACTCTCCCAATTCCGACATACTTGCGGTACGTAACGATCGTAATGTGCTACAACTATTATGAAGCCCTACTTTATGAGGAAATTCCGCCCATGGAAATTCTTGCACTTTCAAAATATCGTGTAAAAACTCTACCAGTTCATAGGTGTTACGACGCACATGCTCTACTTCATCGGTTTGAGGAATCGCGTCAAAATGATGGCGTACATGGTTGGCACAACTGCCTGACGGTACCACGATTGCATCATATCGGGCAAAATTACGTATAAAAAGATCTTCAGCCACAGCAGCATCAGCGTTGCAACCAGCATTTGCCATAGGCTGCCCACAGCAGGTTTGTGTCATAGGGTATTCAACATGTTGACCACATTTTTCCAGCAGTTCCAAGGTTGCAATCCCTGTTTTTGGAAAAAACGCATCAATGTAACACGGTACAAATAGCCCAATTTTCATAGTAGTTTTCATTATAGCCTCTTCATCTCTTCTGTAAATTATACCACGATATGCCATACCTCTGTCGTACTCTCACACCACTCTTTTTAATTCTTTTATAGCTTAAGGAAACAAACTTACGCGCGATGATAAGGGTGTCCTGCTAAAATGGTTTGCGCCCGATACAATTGTTCAACCAATATAATCCGCGCCAACATATGGGGCAACGTCAACAGTCCCAACGATAAACACAAATTAGCACGTTGTAACACCGAAGTTTCAAGCCCATCCGCCCCACCTATGATGAAACAGAGTAGACGCCCCTCTTCTTGCCAAGTCTGCAAAGCCTGCGCAAAGACAGCACTTTTCCATTGCTTGCCAGATTCATCTAACGCCACAACATAGGCTTGTGGTGAACAAGCAGCTAAAAGAGCTCGGGCTTCTTGCCGCTTTATTTCCGCAGAAGAACCACGCCCGTCAGGGAGTTCTACAATTGTAAGCGAAGGACGCAAACGCTTAACATAACGTTCTAATAGAGCTTTTTCAGCCCGATCTTTCATACGCCCAACTGCTATTAAGCGCATAGTTTATTTTTTTCAATTTTTTCACTTGTTGAGCACACATTTTTCAGAATCCAATAGCTTATATTACTGATAAGATAAAAGAGTGAGAAATCTCTTTGTATCAGCAATTTCCTTTTGTATTTCAGGGTCTTTCGACTTCTTAAAACGATCAACAAGGTTCTCCAAAACTGTTTTCGCCCGTTTATAACGATGTAACTAAGCAAGAAAAACCCCTTTATTGTATAAAGCCCACGCTATGTCTTGGTACCTTAATATCTTGTAAAGACTCAAGCACGTGGACTGACTTATCACCTACCGCATTAGCCTCTTCGTGCTGCAAAAAATCACTAAGAGTATGACCTTTGGTAATTAAAGCTCTTGCCACGCCATATCGTATTACTGGGTCTTTTGAGTTACTAAAACGACCAATAAGATCATCATATGCAGCAATAGCTTCCTTATAATGCTGCAATGCACAAAGAGCATCACCCTTAAAACCTAGAGTTCCCGTTAAGTATTGCTGTATCGTAAGATCTTTTGAATTACCAAAACGACGAACCAGCTCATCGCTCACAGAAACCGCCTCTTGCCTATTCCCTTGATGAAAAAGAGTCGTCACTTTATAGAAAAAAGCTCGTGCCGTAAGTCGTTGTATCGTAAGATCTTTCGAAGCTTCAAAACGATGAATAAGATCATTAAAAACTGAAAGCGCATCTTGATCGTTTCCTTTTTTAGCAAAAGCAATCCCTTTTTCTAAAAGAGCCTCTACTGTCTGTTCTTGCACTGTGTTAGAGGAAGCTGACGCAGTTTCTACCGCCACAACAGAGGACACACCCCACAATAGCACTACACCACACAAGTTTAACGTAACAACGTATGCCCCTAAGCATCGCCTTAAATACTTACGTTCTCTAGTTTTCATAAACTACCTTTTTATTTAGTCTTTTATTGACGAACCATAAGATAGACTTTTGCCTTATTTACTACTCTCTGTATTTGTGGATCTCTCGTGTCACTAAAACGATTAATAATCTCTGTAAAAACCTCTTGCGCTTGTTGACGTTGATTCAACAATTCGCAAAGTATATTCCCTTTACTATATAAGGCTTGCGCTATAACTCTTTGTATTTCAGGATCTTGTGCGTCTCCGTACCTTTTAATAAGCTCGTTACAAGTTGAAAGGGCTTCTTTATAACGTTGAAGAGTAACAAGAACAATATTCTTATTATACAAGGCTTGGGCTACGTTGTATCGTTCTTCTGGATCTTGTGAATTGCTAAAACGGTTAATAAGCTTGTTATAGGTGGCAAGTGACTCATCAAGATGTCCCCCTTGTCCGTAAAAATCCATACCCTTTTCTAGTAAAGCGGCTGCACTCTGGGCATGTGCTGGGGCTATGCTCAATAGGCTTAAAGCGATAAAACCTGCGCCCAAGTATGGGCTTATGTTTTTATATTTCTTTCTCATAATCATGTGTCCTTTAAGGGTTCTAACCCTGCTCATTATTCTTGATTATTCCAGCTAACCCCCTCTAATCGGAGTTATATCTGTTTATAACTGTTCTGTACAGCTATTTATTAGCGCGTGGTATTCTACCAATTTTTTATATATTTTCCACCTGTTTTTGTCTTTTATTTACCTTCCTGCGCTTGAGGCAAAGAAGTAAAATCTTGCTGCGCCATTGCAATAATTTTCTGTATAACAGGGTCCTGCGATTCCTTAAAACGCTGAATCAATGCATCACAATCCGCTTTAGCTTGTCCAAAACGTTTCAAAAAAACAAGAGAGACACCTCTATTATATAAAGCCATCGCTATTTTTTGTTGTATTGTCAGATCTTGTGAATCACCAAACCTACGAATAAGTTCATCATTAGTCGCAATAGCCTCCTCATAGCGTTGTAACTCAGCAAGAGTAGCCCCCTTGTTACGTAAAGCACCAGCGACAAATCTTTGTATCTCAATATTTTGTAAACCACCAAATTGGCGGATTATCTCATCATCCGTTGCAATAGACTCTTCATAACGACGCAATTTGTCAAGGTCTATACCCTTATCGACTAAAGCTCCAGCTACTTGTTGTTGTAACGTTAGATCCTGTAAACCTTGAAAATGACGAATAATCTCATTATCCGTTGCTATTGACTCCTCGTAACGCTTTAATTTGTCAAGGTCAATCCCTTTATTCCGTAAAGACCCTGCCACAAAACGTTGCGTTGTCAGATCTTGCCCACTACCGAACTCACGAACGATCTTATCCCAGACAGAAATCGCCTCTTGCCTATACCCTTGTTGATCAAGAGCAACCCCTTTATCAAAAAGATCTTTTACTGCAGACGGTGAAGTTTGTGCCCAAGCCGTGTACTCTCCTCCAATGCCATACAGACTTAATATAACAACACACGCCCATAAACGTTGCCTTAAACTTTTATATTTATATTTTCTCACCATAACCGAGTTTCCCTATAGCACGATCTTTCCTATGCCATCCGTTATAAGTGCTTATTTGTTATTTTTTAAACACAATTGCCTGACTTTATCTTTTTTGTCTTTTATTGTCCTTGAGCCAAGAGAGCAAGCATATGTTGTGCTTTGGCAACTTGATTCTGTATTTTAGGATCTTTTACTCCCTGAAAACGATAAATCAGCTCTTCACAAATTGATTTCGCCTGATCAAAACGTTTTAAAAGAACAAGAGAAAAGCCTTTGATATTTAAAGCCTTTGCCACTTGTTGTTGTACTATAAGATTATCTTGTACTCCTCCAAATTTTTGAATAAGTTCATCACTCGTCGCGATGGCTTCTTCATAACGATGTAACTCGCCAAGAATATTATCTTTTTGACCTAAAGCAAACATAACAACATTTTGCTCTATGGAATCCTGTGAACCGCTAAACCGATGAATTATTTCATCATACGTCGCAATAGCTTCTTCGTAGTGATGTAACCCCTCAAGAGCAGTACCTTTAACAAATAAAACCCCCTCCATCATTCTCTGTACTTTAATGTCTTGAAACCCATTTAATTGAGGAATCACGTTATTACACAAGGAAAGAGCCTCCTGCAAATGCCCTTGTTCAACAAGAGCTTTTGCTTGATCCATAGGGTCTTTAACCAAAACCATTAACGACAAAAGAGAAAGATTTTTTTGTGCATTAGCAACATATTCTTGTATTTTAGGATCCTGATCTTCTTTAAACCGGTGAATCAACTCCTCTAAAGTTGATCTTGACTCTCCAAAACGAGACAATTTCATAAGAGAGAAACTCTTATCGGATAGAGCTTCCGCTACAAATCTTTGCTTCGTAAGGTCTGGTGATTCACCAAATTTGTGAATTATTTCATCCTCTACCGCTATTGCTTCTTCATAACGATGTAACTCAACAAGAAGAAGATCTTTGGTATGTAAAGCTATGGCCACTTCTTGTTGTATGGCGGAGTCTTGCACATTGTCAAAGCGATGAATCAACTCATCACATACGGCAATTGATTTCTCATTACGCTGCGAATTGCCAAAAACAATACTCTTGCTGAGCAAAACCGCCGCCACAACGCGTTGTACTTTAATGTCTTGTGAATTACCAAAGCGACGAATAATCTCATTATACGTTGCCATCGCTTCCTCGTAACGATGCAATCTACCAAGAGCATTACCCTTAAAACCTAAAGCCGCTATCACATCTCGTTGTATCTGAGGATCTTGTACATTGCTAAACTGATGAATCACTTCATCGTAAACAGGGATTGCCTCTTGATCATTTCCTTGTTTTGAAAGAGTAATTCCTTTATCCAAAAGACCTTTTGCTACAGAAAGCTGCTCCATAGAGTTATTAGAACTAGGACTATCAGATTGATTTGTAGAAACGTCTGCTTTAAAAAGTGGATCTGTTGAGTCGGCGCGAGCACTGTCTAAACTATAAACCCCTCCTATGACTGCCCCTAAGGCAACACACGCCCATAAACTCTTATATTGCCTAGCTTTTTTCATCATAGTCATCTCTCGCTCTCTGCAACGTCACACGCAAAAGCATTTAGAAAAGGTGTGATTAAATGAGCCAAGTCACCCCTTTAATTCCCTATAACAACAGAACAAGACACCTAATTTGGCTTACAAGAACGTGCTTATAGTTCGTTTTTTCACTATTTTACTAAATAGAACATATCTTTCAGAGCAGACAGCTTAAACCTCAAACTTATCTTCGTTTTTTATGACTCAGGCGATGAGTTTGTTAAGTTCATGATTTCATCACGTATGATTATCGAGTCTTGCAAACGCTTCATAGTTTCCAAGACACATGATTGATTCCGTAAAGCTTCAACAACCTTTTCTTTAAAAGCTGTATTTTGATCACAAAGCCCTAAAAATTTGCGATTAACTTCACCATAGACACTCAACGCATCTTCATAATGCTCAAGCTCTTTCAAGGCATTCCCTTTATCGACCAAAGCGTTAAGCAGTGTCTCGGGAGGCTGTCCATCACACCATAAATAATAATTTCATTAGCAACCGATAGAAGTTCTGCCCCGCGGTTAATTGTGAAAAGAACACATACTTTATAACTAATACGGGAAAGAATATCTGCCTTACACTTCAGAAGCTCAATTCTATTAGAAGGATCTGCTGTCTTTAAAACGTCATCAACACACTAATAAGCTTCTTTAAGTCGATCGCTGTCAATAAGGGTACGTAATTGATCGTAATCTATAGAAAAACACTCCGTCGTTTAAAATAAATTATGTCTGCTCCCCCCCCCCTCCGCGTGAGAGATATACTAGCTTTCTATACCTGTTCTGTTTCTGTACAGTGGCTTATAATTGTGCGCTGTTGCGCCAATTTTTGCTGTGCTTTTTCAACCCATTTTTGTAAAGAGGGAGATTTTTCTGTGGCAAAGCGGCCAATAACCTCTTGAAAAGAAGCTTCTGCTTCTTGTTCACGATGAAGATCTAAAAAAATATCACCCTTTTTAATGAGAATTTGCGCCACATAGTTTTTAATTACCCAATCTTTTGCTTCCCCAAACTTACGAATCACCTCATCTAACACAGCAAGGGCTTCTATCTCATGGTGCCTGTTGCTTAAAAGCAAGCCTTGCCTTAAGTGCTTTTTACACACCGAAATCCGATACTCTCTTATTATCCCAGACAGAGAAATTTTAAAAACGACAAGTAAAAAAATAATAAAAACAATATCGCCAAAAACCGCCTTTAAAAAAAACAGGCTGTCATGATGCTCTAAAGGTACTGTCGTCTGATGCAAAAACACAGTGTGTTGAAGAGTGCCATGCACACCCTGCGTGGAAACATCAAGTTCAGAAAGCGGATCACCTATTGTTTTTGGCACAAGAGATTCCTTTTAAGACATCTTTTAGAACACACCATTTTCTAAAATCTAAAAACTTCTTTATACTTTTACACACTTTTTGAGGACGTTTTAAGTCGTGAAGTTTTTGAAGAGGTTTTTGTCGACGAATCTTCCCATAATTTTTCTAAATTATACAAAGCACGGGCTTCTGCCTTAAAAAGGTGTACAATAATGTTACCAGTATCAAGTAACACCCAATCAGAACCGTTGACCCCTTCAATAATAACGCGCTGTACGCCTATATCACGGAGTTTACGCTTAATACGCTCTGCCATGGCATTCATTTGTCGGTGTACAAGCCCCGTAGCAATGACCATATGATCTGTAAAAGAAACACGTTTTGAAAAGTTAATCACCACAATATCGTCTGCTTTATCTTTCTCTAGGCTTTCAACAATTATTTCTAAAGATTGTTGCACCAGATCAGGCGAAATCTTTTTGACACCCCGCGAAGACACACCCGCGCCTATTTTACTTTCTGCCATAAACACTGCCCTTTTACTAACCCTATAACCCTATGTTACAAAACGTTTTACAAAAAATGACTCTAAAACCCGCCTAAAAAACCACTTTGCCGTCGAACTTCTGTTGCAGAAATATTTTCCCACATTTGGGGAAAAAACACCCATGCAGGAGGAGGCGTTATTGCCAAACCAGCTGCCCTGTAAGCGGGAAGACGCCAACATGCCATATAATGCGCTGCCTTTCCTCTTAAAGCAAAATGATTTTGATCAGGTCTTGAAAAAACTGCTATAGCGACGTGATGCACCAAAGATTTCCACTTTTTCCAGCGAGGTAATGTTACCAAACCATCAGCACCCATCAACCAAATAAAATGTGCCTTTCTAAAACGTGTCCTTAAGCGTTGGAGTGTGTCAATGGTATAATGTGTTCCTAAACGTGCCTCTATATCGGTAGCAATAAGACGTCGATTTTGACTCAAACGGCGAGCTGTGCACAAACGTTGTGCAAAAAGTGCCATGTCTTGCCCTTTTTTAAGCGGATTCCCAGGAGAGACCATCAACCACACTTGATCAAGTTGTAACCTTATCAACGCCTGCTGGGCTATAGCTAAATGCCCCGCGTGGGCGGGGTTAAAAGACCCACCTAACACACCAATACGACAAGAACGATTATCCCCCCAAAGAGGAAGAGAGGAAATATTTTGTTTTTGTTTATATGGGTGTTTGTCTAGAGAAGTGTGTAACACTTTTATATTTGTAACAGGTTCATAAAGGGTTCATTTTAAGACCCGTAAAGGGCTTTAAAGGCGCACCTGTCCATTCCCAATCACTTCATAATGAAAAGTTGTCAGTTGTTCTACCCCTATAGGACCACGCGCATGAAAACGCCCCGTGGCAATGCCAATTTCAGCCCCAAAACCAAATTCTCCCCCATCACAAAACTGGGTCGAAGTGTTCCACATGACCACAGCACTACTCACCCCGTGCATAAAACGCCGTGCAACCGACTCATCAGAGGCAATAATGGCTTCTGTATGCGATGAACCATAACGGGCAATATGGGCAAGAGCTGATTCAACCCCATCAACAAGCGCAATATTCAAAACCGCGTCAAGCCATTCTGTGGCAAAATCTTGTTCCGTTGCGGCGGGTAATTCTGGCATGATAGCACGGGCACGCGCATCGGCTTTGAACGTGCAGCCTCTTTCAGCAAGATCCGCGACCATTTGAGGTAAAAGTTCAGGCGCTATTGAAGCGTCTAATAATAAAGTTTCTGTTGCGCCACAAATACCCACGCGGCGCATTTTAGCGTTCAACACAACACGGCGCGCCATAATATAGTCTGCGGAAGCGTGTACATAGGTGTGACATAACCCCTCGGCATGGGCTAAAACAGGTACGCGTGCTTCGCTCTGCACACGTTCGACCAAACCACGCCCCCCACGCGGAATAATTAGGTCTATTAGACCAGATGCGGCAAGCATATCCGCCACATGTTGGCGCTGCGCATCGGGGGCTATTAAAACAGCGTCTTCAGGTAAGCCAGCCTCTCGCAACCCTGTTTGCATAGCGGCATGGATTACCCGCGCGCTGTGGAGGCTTTCTGGACCCCCACGTAAAAGCACGGCATTTCCCGATTTAATACACAAACCAGCCGCATCGGCACCCACATTAGGGCGACTTTCATAGATCATACCAATAACCCCAACAGGTGTTGCCACTTTGCGAATATGCAAACCGTTAGGACGCGTCCACTCCTCTTGAACCCGTCCAATAGGATCGGGTAAATCAGCAATATTTTCTAACCCCTTCGCCATAGCTTCAATACGATCAGGCGTAAGAGTCAACCGCTCCCGAAAAGCCTCCGTCTGTGCTCCACCTTGTAATTCCGCTAAATCGCGTGCATTCGCCTCTAAAAGAGCGTCTTGTACCTCTCGTAAAGCGGCAGCGGCTTCCCACAAGGCTTTATCCCGACAAGATGAGGTGCTTTGTGCCAACGCCAAAGAGGCAACACGTGCTCGATGGGCAAGAACCATCATAGGGTTTTCTCTTTCTATGGTCATGATCGTACCTCTTTTTACTTTCTCTCTTTTTGTGCTTTTCGTGTCATTATAAGGTTATGGTAATGTTATTATAATGTAACAACACCTGAATTGACAAAGTTGAAAAAATAGCGCACAAAAAAAAGCCCCCCTTTAAAAGGGGGATAAGGAAGTCAAACCCTAAACATTCCTCAAAGAGTTTTTGAACTGATTTTCATCAATCGTTTCTTTATCGCCATTTTCAAATTTGTGAATTTTCCATTTTGACCCATCAAGAATAGGCAAATAGAAAATATGGTCTGTTTTCTTAGAACTTGCTTGATAACATTTTTCTAAAGCTCTGATTTTATTTTCATACTCTTTGTTATCTATATTTTTTGTAGAAGATTTATTAACACTTTTGACTTCAAAAATATGAATTTTACCGCTCTTATCTTTCATAATAAAATCAGGATAAGAGCAATGAATGCCATTTGAATAATATTCATATTTTATTTCAGAATTAAAAGGATAGTTTTTCCCCCACAAAAACTTACTTTTATTCTCCTGTGTTATTTCACCGATAGAGTCACGACGAATGTCTTTCAATAGTTCTGCCCATTTTTTCTCTGCCTCGCTATCAAAAGAAAAATCGTTTGCGTTTTCTCTACACCAAACCCAATCCTCTAATGTCAGTGTCTGTTCGCTTTCGTCGTAATAGCTTTCAAGCGGAAAAGAAACAGGGGGATCAACAACCATATTCTCTTCATAATTCCCCATAGCGGCATCGTAAGACACTTTAATTTCTGAAAGATTTTCAGCGAAAATTCTCCATTTATCAAAACTATCGGCGTATTGATAACACATTTCTTGAATATCATTATTCTGCCGCATTAAGTTTTTATACATCTCAAAAATACTAGGGGGGCTGATGCTTCTCTCTTTACGTTCTAAATTTTCAATATATTTGTCAACGTCAAAACTTTTTGAGGCATTGATATCTTTAAGTTTTGTTGGGGTAACACGTATTTCCTCACGTATTGTATATTGAACATTTTTCACAAGGTGAACATGTTTAGCTCTGCTTTCCTCCGGGGGTATTATGCCCCAAATCCAGGCGGTACAGGCGAGCTTTTTTGCTTCTTCCGAAAGCGTTTCAAAATCTAATAAACGCGGGTTTCTCCTGACCCTTCCCATGACCTGCTCATCAAGTTGTCGGCTTTTTGAGTCCCTTATTTGATAAAGCATACACGCACGAGGAATATCCCACCCTTCTGAAATAACCATTTTAAAAATAATCACCGAAATAGAAGAGGTTTTGTGTTTCATATAGTCTTTCCACTTTGACACTGGTAATTTTTTCAAACCGTTGTCGTTGGTGGCACATGTTTTATCATCGCCTGTAATATACACCCATTTAAGGCTATGCTTGTTCAGAGCGGGTTTAATGACTTCCTCAAGTTCTTTTTCGGCTTTTTCCTTGTTCGAAATTTGGATAATCATGCAAGGAGAAACTTCTAACTTATTGGTATAATCGGCTTTTATGGCGTCAAATTTCTTCAGCGCCTCTTCTAACCCGTCTTCTTCGCTTCCCTTTTCAATGCGCTTAATGAGGTTGACATTTTGGGCTTCCTCAGTCGTTATCTCTACATCAGGGTGTTGTTTTCTGGAAAGTTTCGGCGTTGCGGAAAAATTGATTATTTTGGAAAAATATTCTTTGAGTTCATCCAAATTATTCGTTGCAATATGGCACTCATCTTTAATGAGATATATTTTTTTACTTTTTTGATTGTTCAAGAGATCCCCTTGCATCGTGGATAAAAAATTCAAAAAAGTACCTTCTTTTTTCAGTTTGGCTTTGTCTTTATATAAATCTCTCGGTAAAACGTACACATTGTAAGTGAGGGGAATATAGAGGCTCCCCTCCCCGCTACAATCGGATTGAATCAAAAACGGGCGAATATCAGGAAATTTCCCTTGATTGACATAATCTTTGAATTTATCAAAATTTTGTTCGGCAAGGTTGCTTTTAGAAAGAGTCGAAACAATAAAAACAGCCTCTGGATCCTCTGCGATCACACGATTCATAAAATCTGCCATCATGTGAGTTTTACCGCTACCAGTGGGGGCTTTGAAGGTCAGTTCCTTTTTATTTTCTGACAACAGATTCACTAATTTTGTGACCGCCGTATTTTGTAAATCTTTTATTGCCTGTAACATGGGTTAATCCCCACGCCCTTTATTAAGGTCGGATTCCTCTAAATATTTTTGCGTTTTTTCAAAATTCGAGCAAACCCATTCAATTTTTTCTTTCACGGTTGAAAATTTTTCTTTGCCATAAAGGGTTTCATCAATCACTTCAAAAGGCGTTTGCCCTGCAGTGGTTTCAAAATTGGCAACAGAGTCTATGTCATAAACCTCCAAACTTCCCCCATAAGGCTCGTTTTCTTCTAACCACTTCTCTGGCTTCGTGCCGTCATAACATTCCCCTGTCATAATACGCTTAAGCCTTTTCGCCGTTACGTCATAGGCGATGCCGTTGGGTGTGGTGTCTGTTTTTTCATTTAATTGACAGAGAATAAATTTTCTATTCCCGCCGTCTTCTTTATTTAAGGCTAAAACTGCGTGCCCTGTCGTGCCACTACCGGCGAAAAAATCGAGGATTATGCTGTCTTTTTGTGAGGAAACCTTCATTAAATTTTTAATCAAATTTACAGGTTTTGGATATGAGAAAGACAGATACAAACTATCGACTTCCCTTGTTGCTTGCGAATTTTCACAATTATCAATAAGAGTAGTTAAAAATATTTTTTGTTGATCTAATATTTCACTTTGAAAAATCTTTTTACATATTCCCCACTTTGATTTTTCTCCGTTTTGGTTCAGAAACGGGCTTTTATCAGTTTCGTAAAAATAGAATCTGTTATTTTCTTTCTCCTGTAAATATCTCTCAACACTCCATGTCCAACATTTATCATCATTAGACAATGGTGTCACTTTAGCCCCATCTTGCTTTATTTCTGGAAAAACATTTCCGGGAGGAATAATTAAACTCTTATCTGGGCACTCAATATAATATCTTTGATTTGTTCTTGATTCGAGTTTTGAGCGATATGGAATTTCACCTTTAATAAATCTTCTATTTTCCCCTAAAAAAAATTCCTCTAACCATTTATCTATTTTTTCACATTTTTCTTCAAGAGCATAATATTCTTTAGAAACAAATTCTTTATTTTTAAAATACATTAAAATAAAATCGTTCTTTGGCTTAATATAATCTCCCTTATTCCCACCTTTTTTAGTAACTCTGCTTATTGTGGCAACAAAATTCTCCTCCCCAAAAACTTCATCAAAGAGACATTTTACATAAGCCTGATTTCTATCATCAATACTACAAAAGAGAACGCCGTCTTCAGCAAGTAACTCCCGCGCTAGGGTCAAACGGGGATAAAGCATCGAGAGTAAATTATCGCGCGTTATGGCATTGTTGTAATGGGTTTTGGCAAATTCACCCATACTATCTTTGCCGTAGGGCGGATCGATGTAAATCATCGTTGACTTGATTTCTATACTGAATCAAGAGGTTTTGCAGGGCTTGATAATTATCGCCGATAATCAGCTTATGCGCGGACGTGTTGT
>JAFVHT010000039.1 GCA_017474285.1 Acetobacter sp. | reverse complement strand
TCCACTCTCTTTCAATGAAGAACGAAGCCCTTTCCCATCAACCGCAGAAAAACGCTCCACATCCTTTACGTGTTTGTTCACTCTATAAAACGTCTCTAATCTTTCCGTAGAACGATCCAAATTGATTAAAACCTTTCGCATAAGAGAAAATCCTTTTATCAAAACATAAAAAATTACTTCCTTTTCAAAGAAAGTAAAACTATGCCATGAGATATGCCAAATCCTACAGCTCCTAAAGCTGCAATCCAAAAAACAACAGGCCAGCTGGTATACCATGACAACACTAACCCACCCCATGATTCTCCAACGGCTAGTGCTGTTGTAGCCACCATACCGACTATAGGACTAAAACCTTGCCGAATAATTGCCGCGGCAGGCGCAACCATCAACGTAAAAACCAATAAAATACCTGTTGCTTGCGTACATTCTACCGTTGCTACAGCCACAAGAACAAGAAATATACAATTGATAAGCCTTAAAGAAACGCCTTTTGCTTCCGCCACTTCTGGTTGAAGCGTTGCCAATAATAAAGGGCGCGCTATACAGGCTAAGACAACAAGACAGCCAGCTGAAAGAAAAAACAACGCCCATAATGTGTTGGTATCAACCCCGAGAATATTTCCAAATAACAAAGACATCGCTGCGTGGGCAGAACGTGTTAGAAAATGTAAACACAATACACCTATTCCCATAGCCAACGATAAAACAAGACCAATGATAACGTCATGCCCTATAACACGATAACTGATAGCCCCCATAGCGACACCGCTAAGCACAGACCCAACACCAAACCCCAACAGAGCAGGTTGATCCACGACTAATGCCGCTGTTGCCCCCGCAAAACCAACATGGGCAAGCGCATGGCTTGCAAAGCTCTGACGGCGTAAAACCAAAAACCACCCCACAGGTCCACACACGATAGAAATCAGCAAAGCAGCCATAAATGCCGCACGCATAAACGCATAGTGCAACATGAGACTTAGCCTTCACACGCACAAGAGTGTAAAGTATCACCGCCCTCTTTAGTGACTACAAACAGGTGCCCGCCTGCCTGCACTACCTCAACCGGTGTCCCATATAATGCTGTTAAGGCTTGTGCTGTCATGACCTCTTCTACGCGCCCTAACAAAGCACGCCCGTCTACAAGATAGAGAATGTAGTCTATAAACCCCTGTAGAGGGATCATATCATGTGTTGAGAGAAGCACTGTCATTTCTTTTGTGCGGGCGTATGTATAAATACGCTGTACCGTATCACGCCGACGAGCATGATCAAGGCTCGCTAAAGGTTCATCAAGCAATAACAGGCGTGGATCATCTAAAAAAGCCTGTGCCAACATAAGCCGTTGTTGCTGCCCTCCCGAAAGAGTTGCAATAGGTCGATGAGCCAAATCAAGTGCATCAACTGCCGCTAACGCCGCATTAACTTGAGCACAACACATTTGGTTATACCATGGAAGCCCACACACTCCACCACGAAAGGCAGCCGCCACCATATTCCACCCCTTAAACTGCCCCGCCACAAGTTCACGCATTTGTGGCATATAGCCTATAGACGCCTTACCAGGTTTAACCTCTTGCCCCAAAACACGAACTTGCCCCGTTTTCAAAGACTCAAGCCCAAGAATCACACGGAAAAGCGATGTTTTCCCTGCACCATTACCTCCCAAAACCGCCACAAAGCTCCCTGCCTGTATGCTAAAGCTCACAGAATCAAGCACTTTTTGTTTGCCACGAAGCAATGTGAGATCCTGTACTTCAAGGATAGGCACTGCCACAGAATGGGGCGTAGAACTCATGGTAAAGACGCTAATATAAGGTCAATTTGATGAATAATACCCAACATCCAGCCTTGCCAATGTTCCCCTGCGGGAAGTGTTTCTGTGAGAGGTAATACAGGTACCCCCTCACGCCGCGCAAGAGTCACCAAATGCGTCACCAAAGGTTGCTCAACTTGTTGATTATACACAATCATTTGCAAACGATGTTCTTTAATATCCGTTTCAAATTGTGCCACAACAGAGGGAGCAGGTTCAGTCCCGTTCATAATGGCTGTTTGAAAGGCTTTTTCTTCCATAACCAAACCAAGTTGATCCGCTAAAGGAGCAAAAAATGACTCTGTTGCTGCCACATGTGGCTTTTGCATTTGTACATGCGCACGTAAGCGTTGCAGTTCAACAGAAACATCACCAATCACGGCTAAAAGTTTAGCAGCCCGATCAATATAGTCTTTCGCATGTCCCGGGTCTACTTGCTGGCATGCCGATGCAAATCGGCTTACAAAATTTGATACTGCTCCTAAATCAAACCACAAATGCGGATTATCCCCCTCATGCCACCCTGACCAATCAGATGCCCACACAACACGCGTTGCGGGTATTTTTGCTGCCTGAACAAGACGATTCAACCATGCATCATATCCTGCACCATTACCAACAACCAATGTTGCATCAGCAACATTGCGGGCATCTTCAGGAGATGGATCATAACCATGGGGATCAACCACAGGCGAGGCTAACACAACACGCACCGTCATATTTTGCCCAGCTACTTGAGCCGCAAGATCACCCCATGTGTTTTCAGCCGCAACGACTAAAAAAGGTTTTAACCGCCCCTCTGCCCATGCCGTATGAGCGCATAAAATACTAGAAAATACACATAAAACCGCTAATACAGCCCCACCCAAACACATTCCTCTAGAACCGAACTTACGAGAGGTTCTTTTTCCATTATTTTTATAGTTGTTTTTATTATTTTGATTTATCATTTCTTTTTTGTATCCTCCTTTGTACTTCTATCACAACGCCACTTATATTTCCCTTTTTCCAAAAGAAAAAATAAGAAAATTATTCCTCTTTATGAAAATCTTTTATGGTATTTTTATTAAACCCGTAACAAACACCCCACACCTTCAAGACAAACGACACTTTTCTCAATTCTGACACATAGACTTTAACATGACACGTGATATTCTTTTAGCCCAATCTTTCCGCGGTGGTCTGGTCGAGTCCTGCTATTATGGGGCTATTGCTGTTGTCGATGCCGATCAAAAAATCGTTTTTGCAGCAGGCGATGTCACAACGCCTGTTTTTCCACGTTCAACCGTTAAAGCCTTACAAGCCTTACCTCTCGTCACAGAAGGAGCAGCCGATCTTTTTGCTTTTCCTGAGGAAGCTCTTGCGCTCGCTTGTGCTTCTCACCAAGGGGAACCTGCTCATATTGCGACAGTTTCAGATATGCTCGCGCGTTTAGGGTTGGACCATACTGCCCTAGAATGCGGAACTCATTATCCTCTCGACACAAAAGCAACACGTGCTTTAGTGGCTTTAGGACAAGAAGCCTGTTCCTTGCATAATTGCTGTTCAGGCAAACATGCAGGTTTTATCAGCCTTGCTTGTGCCACGCATCAAAAAACGCAAGGCTATATTCACCCTGATCACCCTGTTATGCGCCACATTGCCCATACCCTCGCGAAGATGACACAAACCCCCCATACAGAAACAAACCGTGGCATTGATGGCTGTTCTATTCCAACATGGGCTATTCCGCTACCCGCTCTTGCCCTTGGCTTTGCCCGTTTTGCAACAGGTACACATCTATCGGCAGACCAAGCCACCGCTGCGAAACGATTACAGAACGCTATTAGTGCACATCCTTTTATGATTGCGGGAAGCGGTCAATTTGACACGCTTGTTATGCAAGCACTCGCTCCTCGTGTCTTTACAAAAATGGGCGCTGAAGGTGTTATGACAATAGCCCTCCCCGAACAAGGGCTTGGAATTGCTCTTAAATGCCGTAGTGGCCATATTCAAGCTGCAGAAGCGGCAGCGGCAGCTATGATTCAACGTTTTGGAAAAATAGAAAGCCCTGTTTTAGAGCATTTTATGGCAAAAAAACTCAAAAATTGGAACGGTACAGAAATTGGCGAAATTCTTGTTGCACACGATTTAATAACGTAACTTTTATCTTCATATAAACGCTCTTCTTATATCTATTCTTTTTATTTCTCTTAAACCACGTATTATTGACACTTACAATTTTATTTTTTCTTTATACTTTTAGTTCTTCAAGGATTAACCCTATGAAAATCAACGGAACTCTCTATCGTAGCGTTTGGGTTGATGAGAAAGACGAATGGTCTGTTCATATTATTGACCAAACGCTTCTCCCCTTTTCTTTTAAAATACGCCGCCTGACAACTGCAGCCAATGTTGCAGAGGCTATTTGCACAATGCAAGTTCGTGGTGCTCCCTTAATTGGCGCTGTAGCCGCTTATGGCATAGCCCTTGCCTTACGTACAAATGCCGACGACAAAACACTTGAAGAAACGGCGGAAATGCTCATCAAAACCCGCCCAACAGCTGTTAATCTCCAGCACGCTATTCAACGCATGGTAACTTACCTACGCCCTGCCCCTTCCAATAAACGCGCACAAGCCGCTTATGAAGAAGCAGCGCGTCTTTGTGAAGAAGATATTAACACAAATAAAGCTATAGGTACTTATGGGGTCGACCTTTTACAAGCGATAGCGCACAAAAAAAACCATCAAAAAACTAACGAACCTCTTCATATTCTAACCCATTGTAACGCGGGTTGGCTGGCAACTGTTGACTATGGCACAGCCCTTTCTCCCATTTATATGGCCCATGATGCAGGGCTTAATGTCCATGTTTGGGTTGATGAAACACGCCCACGCAACCAAGGAGCTTCTCTGACCGCATGGGAACTTAAAAGCCACGGCGTACCCCATACTGTAATTACCGACAACGCCGGCGGTCACTTTATGCAGCATGAACAGGTTGATATTGTTATTGTTGGAGCTGATCGGGTTACGCGTACAGGAGATGTCGCCAATAAAATCGGCACTTATCTTAAAGCGCTTGCCGCGTACGATAATGCTTTACCGTTTTGGGTTGCTCTTCCCTCAACCACCATAGATTGGACGATCACCAATGGTCTTAAAGATATCCCTATTGAAGAACGTTCTGCGACAGAAGTAACACACCTTACAGGGCATGACCCACAAGGTCTCATCACACAAATTCATATTATGCCTGATACTGTCAAAGTCGCAAATCCCGCTTTTGATGTCACCCCTGCGCGCCTTATCACAGGTTTGATCACAGAAAAAGGGTGTTGCGCTGCTACCCCTCAAGGCATTCTTTCTCTTTTTCCAGAAATGAAAGAATATTATACTGAGTCTTTATAAAGTCTTTTAGAGTAGTTAAGACGTTTCTCATGGCTCATATTCAAAAAATACGTGTTTTAATGACACCTCGCTTTTTATTCCCTGCTGTTCTGACAGCCTTTTCCCTTGCTGCTTGTGCGCCAACGACTGAGTTGCGTAACTCTGCAACTAACACAGATACACATGTACCCGATTTTGCTACGCACCATTTTGAACCTTTCAATCGGCAAGATGTTGTTGCCCTTGCCACACGTGAGTGGCGATTATTCGGTAGCCCCATTGATGACGATGATCCCCAACAAAGACCTGTTCCACAAAGTCCTGCCCTTAAACCAGAACGCACCCCTGGTTTGTGGCAACGCGTAGGAGAATATTGGTGGATCGGTATGGATCCAAATTCAAAAACAGTCTCATGGACTGGTAAGCACGATGCGCATGGTCATCTTACTGACTTTACACATGATGGCTCTTATGCTTGGTCGGCAGCTTTTGTTTCCTATATTATGCGTATTGCTGGAGCTGGTGACCGTTTTCCATACTCCCCCAACCATGCGACTTATATCAACGCTGCGGCAAGCGGAACTTCGCCCATCCTCCGCGCGCGTAATCCAGCAACTTACGCGCCAAAACCTGGGGATTTACTATGCACAGCACGCGGACCTTATCGGCAAAATATCCGCTTTACAAGCCTGCCAACGTCTTATTCTTTCCCTGCTCATTGCGGTTATGTTGTGGCAACCCATCAAAACGAGCCTCCTTTTGGGCACGAAATAAGTATTATTGGCGGTAATGTTGATGATTCTGTTGTCCTCACTCATGTCCCCACAGATGCTCAAGGCATGATCGCTTCCCCTGATGGGCATGTCTACGACACACGCTATCCATGGTGTGCGATTTTAGAAGTCCTCTATGATGCCGAGCAAGAACCTGACGCAGGCCGTTAAATACCCCTCCTCCCCTTTAAGTTAGAATAAGTTAAAAGCTCATAACACCAAAAATTAAGTAAGAAGTCACTATGAACACCTCTTTTTCCTCCCATTCTCTACCAGCCCCTAATATGCCTGCCGCTATTGGGCAAACACCTCTGATCCTTTTACGGAAAGCCTCTAAAATAACCGGTTGTGAAATTTACGGAAAAGCTGAATTTATGAATCCGGGCGGGTCTATTAAAGACAGAACAGCGCTCGCTATTGTTAACGACGCCGAAGCGCGTGGTGTTCTTAAACCCGGAGGTACCTTAGTCGAAGGCACAGCGGGTAACACAGGCATTGGGCTTACCCTTATTGCCAAAGCACGTGGGTATCGTTGCGTGATTGTTATGCCTGAAACACAAAGCCGTGAAAAAATCTCCTTTCTCCAAACGATTGGAGCTGATTTACGCTTAGTTCCTGCCAAACCATATAAAGACTCGGGGAATTATGTACATGTATCTCGTGCATTAGCGGAAGAAAATAATTGGGTGTGGGCAAATCAATTTGATAATACTGCCAATCGTGAGGGACACCGCGCGACAACGGCTCAAGAAATTTGGCAACAAATGCAAGGAAAAATAGACGCTTTTACATGTGCCTGCGGTACAGGTGGCACATTAGCGGGCACTGCTCTTGGATTACACGATGCTGCACAATGCGATAAAAACCGCCCGCCACGTATTGTTTTAGCGGATCCGGAAGGGTCTGCCCTTTATAGTTGGGTTAAAAATCATACCCTTTCTGTTGAAGGCTCTTCCATTACCGAAGGAATCGGTCAATCACGTATTACAAAAAACCTTGAAAACGCACCGATTGATGATGCCGAACGTATTCCAGATCCTGAAGCCCTCGCTGTTATTTATGACCTTCTTAGTGAAGAAGGGTTATTTGTTGGCGGGTCTTCTGGTGTTAATGTTGCAGCTGCCATACGCACCGCACGTGCTCTCGGTCCTGGACATCGGATTGTAACTATTTTAGCGGATAGCGGCGCACGTTATGAGTCAAAACTCTTTAACAAAAAATTTTTACAGAGCAAAAATTTACCGATAGCCCCTTGGCTTATTCACCCATAAAAATGACACATTACTAAAAGACACACATTGTAGTTATTACAATATGTGTCTTTTATTTGCCAGGACTTATGCGATCAGTAATCTGTATAAAATTGGTTCAATAATATATTCAATAGCAAAAAATACTACGATAGGACTTATATCGATTCCCCCAACAATAGGCACGATACGACGCACAGGCTCTAAAACAGGTTCTGTAACACGTTCAAAGAAAACACCGACATTCCAAACAATTCTGTTACGGCTATTGAGTATACCAAAAGCCTCTAAATTGACAAAAAGACAGGCGGCAAGAAGAATCCAACAATACAACGTTAAAAGTCGAATCAGCACAACAACAATAAAAGCAATCAAAACCATAATAATCCCCTCAAACATTTTTTTTTCTTTCTCATTGTAAGAAAGTATAAATATATAGATAATCTCTCTTGACAGAACAACAAAAAAGTCTACTGTAGAGGTAGTTTTGGGGTTGTAGCTCAGTTGGGAGAGCGCCTCGTTCGCAATGAGGAGGTCAGGGGTTCGATTCCCCTCAACTCCACCAGTCAACTTTCTATCCACTAGAACACTCAAGACTAAAGCACTAAACATATAGTGCTTTTATGTTTTTATCTGGATCCGTAGCTATGCAATTCTCTATTCAAACTCTTACTTTTTGGGCAAATGTTTTTAGTATTATCTCCGTTAGTTTTCTTTTTTTAGGCTTTTTTTTATTCGTACTTTTTATTCTCACACCTTCAAAAACGCCACAAAAAGGACCACGTGTTCTCTATACTTCCTCTGTTTTATGCGTTTTCGTTGGTTTAGCTGCAGGCGTTTGTTGGGCAACTTTTAGTAATCGAAGATTTGAACTCGAAGTTAATCAAAATATGCAAGTTCATAAACCAAAAGAAATTTTGAAAGATATGCCCGATCTTGTTGTTTTCCCCTCAGCTAATTAACTTAAGTGCTCTTTTGATGTATTGACCATTTTACTTAGTAAAAGAAAATTCTTAATTCTTAACCTAAGTAAAAAATAGTTAATTTCTCTATATCTTATAAGCAACAGTGTTTTAAGCGCTAAACTATGGATATGAATCACCAAATCCTTGTACTGGGTGCGGGTGCTTGGGGCACTGCACTTGCGCTTCATGCTGCCCGTGCTGGGTATCGTGTTCATTTATGGGCACGCAAAGTTAGCCCTCTCCCCTCTGGGGCTATGCCACGTTTGCCAGAGTTTCCTCTCCCACCTACGATTTGTGTTTCGTCAGACTTACCAACGTCCTTGGCGACTCCTCTGGATTGTGTTCTTATTGCCATACCCACACAATCTATTGCCTCTGTTATGCCTTTGCTTCCACAAGGCGTACCTACGCTTCTTTGTTGTAAAGGGCTAGAAAAAGACTCACTCTCTTTTCCTCTTGATATTCTTGCGCGAGAACGTCCCGATCTTTCAGGGGCGGTGCTCTCTGGTCCTAATTTTGCCCGTGAAATTGCTGCAGGTCTTCCTGCTGCTTCTGTTATTGCGGCATCAGATGTCACGTTTGCTCGCGTTTTTGTTGAGAAATTAGCCACCCCTCTTTTTCGACTTTATACAAGTTCCGATATAAAAGGTGTACAATTAGGCGGTGCTGCTAAAAACGTTATTGCATTAGCCGCAGGTATTACCATGGGGGCTTGCCTTGGTGAAAATGCCCGTGCTGCGCTTATTACCCGCGGACTCGCTGAAATAACGCGCCTTGCTTTTGCTCTAGGCGCACACCCCGCAACTCTTGCCGGACTCGCTGGCTTGGGAGATTTACTTTTAACCTGCACAAGTTCTATCTCACGTAATTATCAACTCGGGTTTGATTTAGGGAGAGGGGCTTCCTTTGATAAAGCCTTATCAAACCTCCCCGGGGTTGCTGAAGGCGTTACAACCGCCTCTGCTCTTTTAGCCCTTGCACACCGTTATCAGGTCGACGTTCCTATTACAGAATGTATAACGGCTTTCTTAGAAGGGCGGATCACTCTCTCAGAAGCCCAACAACTATTACTCAGTCGACCTCTTAAAGAAGAACGCTCCCCCTCATTTTAACCAATATTTTTTATTTCTTTTTGTATTAAACAATTTAAACAATTAAACACCTTTTTCTTATTTCTAAGTAAATTTTAAGGAAATGTGTTTTTTTATAATTGTTTTTTTTCAAGAAGGCGTTATTTGCACAAAAGCCCATTATAACCACGGTAATAAAGCCTCAATATCACTTGCCTCAACTGTCGCTCCGCCCCATATCCGTAAACCTACGGGGGCATCACGATAACTTGCAATATCAAAAGCAACCGATTCTTGTTCTAAAAGTACCACCATTTTTTTAAGTGTTGTCGTTTGTTCCGCATGATCCAATGCTTCAAACCATGGGGCAACAATTCGCAAACAAATAGCCGTAGAAGAACGTTCCTCCACACGAGCAGCTAAAAATTCCACCCAATCCGTTTGAGCAACCCACGCCGTTACTGCGGCAAGATTGGCTTGACTCCGCGCCTTTAAGCCTTCAAGCCCTCCAACGGATTCTGCCCATTTCAAACTATCTAACGCATCTTCAACACATAATAACGACGGGGTATTGATCGTATCCCCCTTAAAAAGACCTTCGATAAGCGTATTTTTTGACGTCATACGGAAAATTTTAGGTAATCCACGCGGAGGCTGGTATGTTTCAAGTCGCCTTACCGCGCGTGGTGAAAGAGCGATCATACCATGAGCCGCTTCGCCACCAAGGGCTTTTTGCCAAGACCATGTCACAACGTCTAACCTCTCCCATGGCAAATCCATGGCAAAAGCCGCTGATGTCGCATCACAAATCACCAACCCCTCATGTTGTGCGGGAATACTCTCTCTTCCGGGGAAACAAACGCCTGACGTTGTACCGTTCCATGTCAACACAACATCATGTGCCCAATCAACAGCAGAAAGATCCGGTAAAAAACCATAATCCGCCTTAAAAACACGGGCTTTATGGGGTTTAATTTGGTCTATAATATCGTGCGCCCATTGGGCTGAAAAACTCTCAAACGCCAAAACATCAACGGGTCGTTCACCGATCATTGACCATAATGCCATTTCGACCGCCCCTGTATCAGAAGCAGGTACAATGCCTACACGCCATCCTTCAGGAATACCCAAAATATGCCGTGAACGTGTAATAACCTCATTCAAACGGGAACGCGCTAGCGCCGAACGATGCGAACGCCCTACCAAAGCCTCAGACAACGCAGAAACAGACCACCCCGGTCGTTTCGCACAAGGACCTGATGAAAAACACGGATTTATTGGGCGTTTTGTAGGAAGTGGCAAAGTAGAACGACTCGTAGAGTGAGAAGAAGCAGACATTACGGGCATCACGTTAAACGACTATTTTCGATAAAAATAAAAATTGTGCAAAAAGAGAACACTTACCCCACGCCATTTAGGCCCCACGCCACTCAGGGCGGATAAAACACGACACAACAAAAAAGGGACAAGCGTGCCAATTATAGAGCCTTAATTAGAGCCTTTCTTGGCTTTACTAAAAAAGAAAAGCCTCAGCAAAAGTAGAAAAGCAAAAACAAAAGCGCACTTAATAACAAAAATGGTACGAGAGAGGGGATTTGAACCCCTACGCCTTTCGGCGGTCGATTTTGAGTCGACTACGTCTACCGTTCCGTCACTCTCGCATCAGGGACTATTTTAACAACAAAATTCTCTTTCATAAAGAGAAATTTTGCTCTTTTTGTTTTCTCAATATTTTTGAGTCAATTTTTGCCTCAAAAAATTCCTCAAAAGTAAATACCATCCTAAAAAATTCTTATACATTTACAAATGTTTTGCAAAAGAAAGAGCCCAAACTCTACAGCTTTTCTTATTTTTAACGACAAACTCTATATGTGCCGTCTGCGGCAATATAGGTGCCTGTTTGCGTATCAAAACACGTATTTTGTACACATTCATCACCCGTCATAAGAGGTTGAGGATAATTTTCAACACCAATCGCTATAGATTGATGCCGTGTTACCCCACAAAGTGGCGTATGGGTTGACGCAGAGGGATCATTTTGAAGAAAATTAAAGGTACCATATATAATATTTGGAGAAGTATTTTTTGACGTGCCTATTGGTGCTTGAGACACCTGAGGCTGCGGTTGTCCCCCTTGCCCTGTCACCGTTTTTTGAGAAACACCCACCAAAGCGCTCTTTTGTAAAGGAGTTTTCTGTAAAGATCCGTTTTGTGAAGAAAGTGGTGTACACCCTAAAAGCATACCACACGTTAAAAAACATGCCCCTAAACGCCATAAAAAAGGCATAACCTCCCTCCCCCTCAAACATAAAACACCGAATAATTCTTCAAACTTTAACATAGTTTCGCGTTTTTTGAGCGCTTTGTATCACACTATCACAAAGCGCCTCGTTTCTTGTTAAGAGTTTTTAAGAAAATGATGCAGAAAATACCCCGCTTAAGCTCTTTTTAATATGGTTTTTATTATATTTTTTTAATGTGTTTTTTTACTGTTGTTTTTCTTGAGCAACGTTGAGTTTTTTTGTCATAAACATTTCCCAGAGTTCCCTGCAACGGAACACCACGAGTTTTTCTAAACGTGTAAGGTCTTGAATGTTACGTCCGGCGAGTTTGTTTTTCCAAAAGGCGTATTTTTG
>JAFVHT010000038.1 GCA_017474285.1 Acetobacter sp. | reverse complement strand
TGTTTTTATTGTTAGTCGATCTGGTAATCGCATATCTATTGAAAAAACAGGTCTGTCAAGTAAGTTCATTGTTGTTTCTAATTGGGCTAAATAGTGAATAGCGGCTGTTTCTTCTTCAGGAACTTCCGGAAGAAGTACAATAGTACCATTTTTTAATGTCAAATTCCATCGACGATCATTGATCCGCACTGCAGCAGCAACATGGGATCTGACATCGGGTTCTTGGGCTAAAAGGTCAAACAACGTTGCGGCTGCTGTGTTTGCACCATTACCGACAACCAAAGGCAGTTTTAGAAGAATAGCTCCTTCTTTGCTATTAACGTTTTGATCTTGGACACGTTGCCCATCTTTATCGATGAGTGTAAATTGCCCTTGATGTTGCCATACAGCATAAGGTGAACGTTCAACGATCTGTACAACGATTTCACCAGAAAGACGCCGTATAATGGTGACATGTTTAACAAAAGGTAAAGAGTTGAGTTGTTCGCTTGCACGTTGAATGTTGAAACTTAGTAAAGGGTCTCCGACATGTGTTCCCAATAAGCGATAAATCGTCTTTTCGTCTGTAATTTGAGAGCCTGTGATATGGATGCTTGTAATGCGTAAAATATTTGGATCAAGTACTTTATCACGTAGAACTGTAACACGGTCACGAATAAAAGGTACCTGCCAAAAAAAACACATGACACCTAAGAATCCTATCGTGGTGCAGAGGCTTAATAAGAGTTGTGAGAGCCATGTTTGACGGTGTATCAGTAGTTTTATACGTGATGGGCGATCCTTGGTATAACGAGGGTGAGTCATTGCCGACAAGTTGCTTGTGTAATAAGCCAGTTACAGAGTTCAGGGTAACTCATGCCACAATAGGCGGCTTGTTCTGGAAGAAGTGATGTTTCTGTCATACCAGGTTGAGTGTTAACTTCTAACAAAATAAGCCTTTGTCTATCTTTTTGTGTGTCGTCAAGCCGAAAATCTGCTCTACTTGCTCCAGAACATCCTAAAGCTCGATGGGCTGTAACAGCAATATCCATAGCATAACGCGCTATATCTGGATCTATTTGTGCAGGCAAAGTATGGCGAGAACCGTTGAGGGTATACTTAGCTGTATAATCGTAAACAGCAGGGTGACCTTGACAGGGGGTAATTTCAGTGATAGCTAGAGCACGGTCTGCCATAACACCGATTGAGATTTCCCGACCAGGAATATAGTCTTCGACAAGAGCTAGATCTCCAAAGCGCCACTCTTGTACAACGGTATTACGGGTGTTAGAGCCAGAATAGACGATAGAAAGACCAACAGAAGACCCCTCACGAAGGGGTTTGATAATATAGGGACATGGTAAAGGATCTTCTTGGGCAAGGGTCGAAATGTTGATAACACGCCCTTCAGCAATAGGAATACCTGCTGCCATAAAAACAGATCGAGCCGCTGCCTTGTTCATAGCTGTTGCGGAAGCCCGTACACCAGAATGAGTATAAGGGATATTAAGCCAGTCTAAAACACCTTGTATACAACCATCTTCTCCAAAACATCCGTGTAGGGCATTAAAAACAACATCAGGTTTTTGGGCTGTTAATGTCTGAATAAGGTGGGCTAAATCGGCATCAACATCAATAGTTTGTACAAGGTGACCAAGACTTGTTAATGCTTTGGCAACGCTTGTACCAGAAGAGAGACTAACATCTCTTTCAGAAGAGATACCGCCCATGAGAACAGTCACGCGTTTAATTTTAGTCATGAATAGCTTTCCTCTATTTTGAGGTATGTTTGCCAAGTCGTTTAATTTCCCACTGTAAGTTGATACCACAATGTTGAAAAACTCGATTGCGGACATTTTCGCCAAGAGTTTCGAGATCTGTAGCAGTTGCATGCCCTAAATTGATCATAAAATTACAGTGTTTCTCATTGATTTGTGCATCTCCATAGCGTAATCCTCTACAGCCTGCTGCATCAATGAGTTCCCAAGCTTTAAGGGGGGTGCAGCTTGGGTCAGGGTTGCGGAAAGTAGAGCCACCTGTTCTGACTCGTATGGGTTGTGATTGTTTGCGGGCGATACGGATCTGATTCATGCGGGCGGTAATGTTTGATAGATCTGCAGGTGTTCCACGAAGGCGGGCACGAAGAACAATACTTTCTTGAGGGAGGTTAGAACAACGATAACCAAATTGTAAATCTGTATTATTTAGCCTGATGATCTCACCTTTGCGTGTTACAATATCGACCCATTCCAAAATAGTTGCTATATCCGCCTGATAGGCACCAGCATTCATACGTACAGCCCCTCCGAGGGTACCAGGGATACCCGATAAAAATTCTAACCCAGAAAGCCCTGCTTGTGCGGCTTGTTCAGCAATAGTTGTGTCGAGACAAGCTCCCCCCACTACCAAACCATCGGATTCAAGACTAATGTCTGAAAATCCTTGCGCTAATCGGATAACAAGTCCCTCTATGCCACCGTCGCGAATAATAACATTGGAACACGCACCAAGAACAGTAACGGGCACACTAGGAGGAAGAGCGCGCATTGTTTGAGCGAGGTCATCACTATCGGCCGGTTGGTATAACCATTCAGCTTTTCCACCAACACGAAACCAAGTACGAGGAGCTAACGGTGCTTGTGAAATGAGCCGTCCGCGTGTTGTAGAAAGAGCTTGTGCGATCATGTCTATTATATCTATTATAGAGGAAAACGTATTGCGTTATTGAAAGGCATATTATGTTACTTTAGGGGGTTGACTTTGATTTTGCAAGGCAGCAAGTTCTGACGGAAGCGCTTGTGCCCAATGGGTAATACTTCCTGCACCAAGGCATACAATATAATCTCCAGAAAGAGCGATAGCATTGATCATTTCAGCAAGATGAGCAGGATTTGAAAGGGGAACAACAGATCGGTGACCGCGTTCACGTAGTCCTTCAATGAGTTTATCTCTGTTAATGTCGGGTAAAGGATCTTCTCCTGCGGCGTAGACATCACTTACAATAACTGTATTGGCATCATTCATACAGGTACAAAAATCCTCAAATAAGGTTTTGAGTCGAGAATAGCGATGAGGTTGTATAACGGCGATGACTCTGTTAGCACCAGCTTGTCGGGCAGATTTGAGAACAGCTGCAATTTCTACCGGATGGTGTCCGTAATCATCAATAATGGTAATACCGCAAACTTCTCCAGTGCGTGTAAAGCGCCGTTTAACACCGCGGAACTTCGCTAGCCCTGAGCGGATAACCTCTGTACTAATATTCATTTCTGTGGCAATAGCCACGGCAGCAAGAGCGTTTTGTACGTTATGCATCCCTAACATAGGCAAGCGGAAAGGTCCTATTTTTCTGGTACGTCTCGTCATACGGTCAGTTAGAATAACATCAAATGTGGCACCTAATTTATCTGTAATGATTTTTTCTGCACGAACGTCTGCTTGGGGAGAGAACCCGTAAGTGATGATCCGGTGGTCTGAAATCTGAGGGATCATTTTTTGTACAGCAGGGTGATCACTGCACAAGACGGCAAAACCATAAAAAGGGACATTGGAAACAAATTGACTATATCCGGCTTCCATGGCTTCGATGGTTCCCCAATGATCGAGATGTTCAGGATCCATGCTTGTAACAACAGAAATCACGGAAGGCAGGCGAAGAAAAGAGCCGTCACTTTCATCGGCTTCTACAACCATCCATTCTCCTTTGCCCATGCGGGTATTAGTGCCATAGGCTTCAATAATACCTCCATTAATAACTGTTGGATCAAGTTTGGCTGCCTCCATAACAGCGGCAACTAAACTTGTCGTCGTCGTTTTACCGTGGGTACCACCTATGGCCACTGACCAGCGTAAACGCATAAGTTCAGCAAGCATTTCAGCGCGTCGAACAACAGGGATAAAACGTGTTCGAGCCGCTACAACTTCAGGGTTATCCGGGCTGATAGCGGTTGAAATAACAACAACTTGAGCCTTACCTAAATTGGCAGCATCATGTCCTATAGTGATAGGAATACCCGAAGCTCGTAGACGCTGAATATTAGCGTTTTCTGTAATATCTGACCCTTGTACAGAATAACCAAGGAGACAAAGCACCTCAGCGATACCAGACATACCAATACCGCCAATACCAATAAAATGAATAGTTCCGATAGATAAGGGCAAAGCTCTCATGAATGTGTCTCGATATGATAGGTTTGTATTATGAGATCATAAAACGGCGTTTCAAAGAAAGAGAAAGACTTTCTTCGACCGTATTGGCTAAATCTTGAGCAGCGTGAGGGCGGGCAAGTTGTGCTGCTGCCTGAGCCGCGCAAGTTAGTTTTTCAGGTTCAAGAAAGAGGTTTTTAAGGTGTGCGGCAAGCGTTGCTGCTGTAAAATCAGCTTCACGAATCATCCAACCTGCGTGTGCTTGGGTTATTGTGCGGGCATTTTGAGTTTGTTCATCACTTGCAGCTGAAGGAAAAGGAATCAGGATAGAGGGGCGCCCTGCTGTTGTAATTTCTGCAATAGATGACCCACCGGCACGACCAATTACTAAATGTGCATTTCCTAAAAGATCAGCAACATGATGAAAAAAAGGTTCAACATGGGCAACAACTCCTAGAGTGGCGTAAGTTGATCTTACAGACTCAATGTCTTCTTTGCGGGCTTGTTGGAAAATGTGGAGCCGTCTACGTAGAAAATTAGGCAGTTGTCCAATAGCTTCAGGCACGACGTGCGAAAAAATACGAGCACCAAGAGAGCCTCCCCAAACAAGTACATTAACAGGGCTATCTTGATCTTGGGTGAGAGGAACCCACGCTTTATGGGCTAACGCCCTAATGGCAGGGCGTACAGGCATACCTGTGAGTGTTATTTTAGCATTTTTCGGTAGGCGTGCAACGGTGGGAAACGAAGTTGCAATAATATCTGCAAAGCGAGAGAGTAAGGCGTTTGCTCTTCCAAGTATAGCATTTCCTTCATGGAGAATAAGCGTCGGTCTTTGACGTCCTAAAAGGCGGGCGCCAAGTATGGGGGGGACAGAGCAATAACTCCCAAATCCTACAACGGCATCTGGGGAAAGGGTTGAGAGAATATGACGTGTTTTCCACGCACTGTGTAGGAGGGTAAAACCCGCATAAGTGGCGCGTAGGGGAGTTAGTCCAACAACACCAGATCCAGAGAGGACATATTGTTGACAGGTAGAAAATACGCCATTCTTACGTATTCCTGTGCGTGAGTCAGTCATTAGTACGAGTGTGTGCCCTCTATTATAGAGAATTTCGGCAAGTGCTTCAGCAGGGAAAAAATGTCCACCTGTTCCGCCTGCAGCAATAACAATAGTACTCGATTTTGGAGGAGAATTATTCATAGGAAGCATATGAGTTGTGTTTAGAAAAGGGGATTTATTGGTGATTAAGAAGTGCTAGGGTTCAGGGTATATATTCGCTTGGATAGAGGCTCGGGCGTTTTCGTGTTAAGGCTAAAGTCATACCAATTGTGAGTGTAACAGACATAGCTGATGAACCACCGTAAGAAATGAAAGGCAATGTCATTCCTTTGGTTGGAATCAGATGAAGAGAGGACGCCATATTGATAAAGGCTTGCAGTCCAAATCCTGTAATAAGCCCTGTTGCAGCAATAATAGTAAAAGGGTCATCGTTACGAATCATACGGAGGAGAGTCCGGATAACAATTGTTAAAAAGAGACCAAGTATCAGCATACAGACAACGAAACCATATTCTTCTCCGGCAACAGCAAAAACAAAATCGGCATGGGCGTCAGGTAATAAGTTTTTGACCCGTCCCTCTCCAGGTCCACGTCCTAAAAAACCTCCATTACCAAAAGCCCGTAAGGCTGTATCAATTTGGTAATGGTCACCAAGGTTGGGGTGTAAAAAACGTTCCATACGAGAATGTACGTGTGGAAAAATAAAAAAAGCACTAATACCGGCAAGGACCATGACAAGTCCACCCGCACCAACTAAAGCAAGACTTAATCCATTAACAAAGAATTGGGTTAGAAGTACAGAGGTAATTACAGTCAACATACCAATATCAGGCTGGGCTTGTAAAAGAAAAGCTATAAAAGCATAGAGTATAAGAGCGATCCATAGGCCTGGGAAATAACGTCTCGTATTATGTTGAGCAAATAACCAACCAGTAACAACGGCAAAGCAGGGTTTAAGAAATTCTGAAGGCTGAAGTGACATTACCGGCAAAGCAATCCAACGTCGTGCGCCTTTAATATCTAATCCATGAAAAAGGGTCATTACCGTAGCGCAGAGCATAATAAAACCTCCCCAAAGAGAGAGTTGTAAAATAGCTTTGCGTGAGAGTGTAGACGTTAAAACAACAATTCCTCCTGCTATGGTGAGAAAGAAAACTTGCTTAAAAATAAAAATATTACGAGAAGCACCAATACGAAGAGCAACAGCAGGACTTGCGGCCATCACTAAAATATAACCAAACCCTATGAGGATAAAGGTACAAATAAGGGTTCCGCGGTCAATTGTGTTCCACCATTGACCAAAAGAAGAGTTATCAAGACGAGAATACCCAGACATTTGACTATGATTCCTGTGCGGTTTGGCAAATGTTTTGAACGAGTTCCTGAAAACGGATACCGCGGGCTTCAAAATTAGCGAATTGGTCAAAACTTGCACAGGCTGGTGAAAGCAAGATAATAGTGGTAGAAGTACGCCGTGCTTCGTGATAAGCAGCCGGTACAGCGTTTTCTAAAGTGTCTACCATAGAATAGGGAACGTGATGGGCGGCAAGGGTTGATGCTAGTATTGGTGCATCTTTGCCGATTAGAAAAGTATGAACAAGACGATGAAAAAGGGGGATTAGGGGTGTAATACCATTGTCTTTTGCTAACCCGCCTGCGATCCAAATAACTTTTTCGTAACATTCTAACGCCCATGACGTTGCCTCGGCATTAGTGGCTTTGCTATCGTCTATAAAAGTAATGTTATGACACGTTGCTACACGTTTTTGGCGATGTGGTAGTCCTGGAAAAGAGAGAAGAGCCTGTGCAACAGCCTGATCAGATATTCCCATAAAACGTGCCATAGCGACTGCTGCGGCTGCATTTTGCATGTTGTGGCAGCCGAGGAGTGTCGGACCAGTATGTGCTAACACGTGATCATGGTGCCAAAGAGTGCCGTTTTCTCCAAAATAAGTGCTTGTAGGGTCAGTTGTTGAAATTGTTTCACAGATTACATTTCTTTTTTGAAAAAGAGTGTGGGCAATGTGTCGACATAGAGGATCATCAACCCCAATAACAGCGAGATCTTGCGGTGTTTGATGGTTAAAAATATGCATTTTAGCGTGAGTATAGCCCGTCATGTCCCCATGGCGGTCTAAATGGTCTGGGGTCAGGTTTAGTAGGCATGCAGCGTTAAAGTGGAGGCTTTTTAAACGTTCAAGCATGTAAGAGGACATTTCCAAAACATAAATCCCACGATTAGGGAGTAATGGTAAGGAAAGAGCCGCAGGTCCAAGATTACCGCCTGCGGCTGTGGGGATTTCTGCTTGGTGGAAAATATGGGCAAGGAGTGCTGTTGTGGTTGATTTGCCGTTGGTGCCGGTAATCCCAATAAAACGTGCCTGGCTACCATAAGATCGTACAGCGCGATAAAGCAATTCGGCATCCGAGAGGATAGGGATACCCGCTTGTTTTGCATATTGCGCAATAGGGTGTGGATAGGGCAGATGGTGGGGAATACCAGGGGAAAGGATAAGAGCTGTAAATCCCTCTAATGTTGTGAACGGTGCCAGGTAAACATGTTTTTGTTGAGAGGAGGAGAGATGTTGTTTAAGGGCGGATCGGGTGGCTTCTGTGTCGTCCCATGCTTGAACATGAGCTCCATACATGGCTAAAGCGCAAACAGCCGATAGGCCATTACGTCCTAAACCAAAAACAGCAAAACGCTGTCCTTTAAAAAGCGTATGAGGATGGGCAGGGATATTCATCGTAGTTTAAGTGTTGCTAAACCGCATAAGCCTAACACAAGGGCGATAATCCAAAAACGGATAACAATTTTTGGTTCAGCCCAGCCTTTTTTTTCAAAATGGTGATGGATCGGCGCCATAAGAAAAACACGTCTTTTTGTGCGTTTATACCAAAGTACTTGAATAATAACAGAAAAAGTCTCTGCAACGAAAAGTCCCCCCACAATACATAAAACAAGCTCATGCTTAATGGCGACCGATAAAGCTCCAAGTCCTCCGCCAAGAGAGAGAGAACCTGTGTCTCCCATAAACACAGAAGCAGGAGGCGCGTTAAACCATAAAAACCCAAGCCCAGATCCTATAAGAGCTGCACAAAAGACAGCAAGCTCACCAGTTCCATGAACAGCATGGATTTGTAAATAATCGGCGAAGCTGTGGTTACCGACAAGGTAGCATAAAATAGCAAAGACGAGTGTAGCAATGAGTACAGCTCCTATAGCGAGCCCATCAAGCCCATCTGTGAAATTAACAGCATTACCAAATCCTGTAATGGTTATCATAATAAAAATTAAATAGAGAAAACCGAGAGGAAGAACAAAGTCTTTTACAAAAGGGAAAACAAGCGTGTAAGCGAGTGCTTTGGGCATAAGAGATTGCAGCCACAAACCGCATAAAAGTGAGATCAAAAATTCAGTACTTAGTCGGGATCGTTTAGAAAGACCTTTTGTATCGTTTTGAGCAAGCTTTCGGTAATCATCAATAAAACCAACAGCACCGAACCCTAACATGGTGAGCCACACTGCCCAAATAAATCCATTACTAAGATCGCTCCAAAGCAATGTGGAAAGGCTTAAAGTGGTTAAAATGAGTACTCCACCCATAGTTGGGGTACCTGCTTTTTCAATGATGTGTCTTTCTGGTCCTAGTGTACGAATAGGCTGTCCATGACGTTGAATCCGCCGTAGGGCTGTAATAAAGGGTTTTCCTAAAATGAGGCTCAGAATTAAAGCCGTCAAACAAGCACAGCCTGCACGAAATGAAATATAGCGTAAAAGATTGAGAACGGTGATGTGTCCATGGTGAAATCCATGAGAAGCCAACATATAGAGCATTAGATAATATCCTCTTGAGAGAGCGTCTTTAGGGCTTGTACAATAACACGCATATGACTGCTTAAACTCCCTTTAACGAGGATGGAATCTCCCGTTTTTATTTGGTTGATTAAGAGAGGGGTAAGTTCTGCGGAGGTTTTAGCCCATGCACCTTGATGAGTTTGGGGAAGCGCGTCAAAAAGAGTTTTCATAGAAGGTCCACAACAAAAAACCAAGTCAGCAGCGGTAGAGATAGGATCAGCTAACGCGTGATGTTCTGTAGCAGCGAAGGAACCAAGTTCACCTATATCTCCTAAAACAGCAAGACGGCGGTGTGCAGGACAGAGGCGGAGTACGCTAAGAGCCGCCCGAATAGATGTGCTTGAGGCATTATAGCTTTCGTCTAGGAGCATTATTCGCCCTTGTGCTATTGTGCTTATAGCACCTCTTCCTTCGCTAGGATAAAAAGAGGCTAAAGCCATGATTGCTTTAGGAAAACTTTTTCTGAAATCGGTACAAGCAGCACAGGCAGCGAGCGCGTTTACTGCATCATGGACGAGGTGTAAACCGGGTGAAGCGAGGTGGACAGGAAAAACCTCCCCCGCAAAAAAGATTTCAAATTGTGTTCCATGTGAATCATGTTTCAATAGTTTGTAGCGGATTTGACTTTTAGAGTGTGTGCCTGTTTGCCATAATATAGCCCCCACTTGTTGGGTAGCCTGAACCATGAAAGGTAATCCGTGACTTTCTTCTGGTACAATGGCAATGCCTTTTTTAGAAAGCGCGAGAAAGAGAGAGGCTTTTTCTTGTGCTATAGCCTCTAAACTGCCCATATGTCCTAAATGAGCGGTTCCTATGGTTGTTATAAGTGCAACATCAGGGCGTACCATGTGTGCAAGGGGTAAAATTTCGTTGGGATGGTTCATACCAATTTCGCTGACACAAAATGCCGAGTCACGAGGGAGTCGGGCAAGCGTTAGCGGTACGCCCCAATGATTGTTATAGGAAGCTTCGGCAGCGTGTGTTGGAGCGTACGCGCTGAGGCATAAACGGATCATTTCTTTTGTGGTGGTTTTTCCCACACTACCGGTAATAGCAATGGTTTTACCGTGAAATCGTGCACGAGCAGCATGTCCTAAGGCTTGCAACCCTGCCATTGTGTCAGTGACACGGAGAATGCGCGGGTCAGGCGGGTAACAAGAGACATCATGTACCATAACAGCGTGTGCTCCGCGTTCTAAAGCTGTTGTGACGTAGGCGTGCCCGTTGCTGTTATAACCTTTAAGTGCAATAAATAAATCCCCCGCACGGAGGGTACGCGTATCAATGGAAACACCAAAAACATCAAGAGTGCTTTCTCCGAGAAAGCGCCCTTTTGTGGCGATTTCGAGTTCATGACGGGTCCATAGAGGTTTCATGGTTGTTTTGCTCATCAATTACCCGCTAAGGTTCTAATGGTTTGGGCATCGTCAAAAGGTAAAATATCTGTACCGATAATTTGCCCTTGTTCATGTCCTTTTCCAGCAACTACGACGAGATCACCCGATTGTGATAAGCTCATAGCCTCAGCAATGGCCGTGCGTCTGTCTGGGATTTCGTAGGCATGAGGAGCGCTAGTACGTATAGCGGCACGTATTATTGCGGGGTTTTCTGTTCGTGGGTTATCATCTGTGATAATAATTGTATCAGCGCATTGTGTTGCGGCTTCTCCCATAAGGGCACGTTTGCCACTATCGCGATCTCCTCCTGCACCAAAAACAAGAATGAGTTTTCCGTGTACATGGGGGCGTAAAGAAGCAAGAAGACGGGTTATGGCATCGGGAGTGTGTGCGTAATCAACATAGACACAGGCACCATTGGATAGCGTAGTAATGTGTTCCATACGACCACGTACACCTTGTATTTTGGGCAGTAAAGAAAGAGTAGTGAGAAGATCATCCTCTGTTAAAGCAACAAGCGCTATAGCAGTGAGGATATTATCGACTTGAAAACGTCCGAGCAAAGGAAAAAAAGCATGTTGCTTTTGTCCATAACATTCAAGCGTAAGTTCTTGTCCAGTAGGCGTTGGTAAACAGGCGAGAAGGCGTAGGGCATCGCCACGTTCTCCTATAAGGCGTAAATGTTGACCGCGTTTATGAGTGATGCTTTGTAAAGCAGATAAGGTTTCTTCGTCCATATCAGCGTTCGCAACAGCAAGACTTCCCCGGGGTAAGCGTTGCTCAAAGAGACGTAATTTAGCAGTGCGGTAAGCGGCTATTGTGCCGTGATAATCAAGATGATCGCGTGTTAGATTTGTTATCCCTGCAGCGGTGAGATGTATCCCGTCGAGGCGGTGTTGTTCTAATCCATGGGAAGAGGCTTCTAAAACAACATGATGAATATCCCTATTTTCAAGGGTTGCAAGCGCATGGGCAAGGCAAACAGGGTCTGGTGTTGTGAGAGAGGGTAGAGAAATATCGCTAAAAGAAACACCTGTTAGCCCTAATGTACCAATCCCTGCTGCTTTGATATTTTGTAAAGTCCAAAGTTGGCGTACAAAATCCGTGCTGCTGGTTTTACCATTGGTTCCCGTTATAGCAACAAGTATTGGGGGGAAATCTCCTGCAAGGAGTGCCGCAATGCGGGCAAAGAGAGAGCGTAAATTTTTAGCATAAATTACGGGACAATCTGAAACAGGCGCTAAAAGAGGATACTCTTCTGGTACAAAAACGGCTACAGCTCCTTGTGCAATCGCCATAGGAATAAATTGCCGACTATCAATTTTTGTTCCAACAAAAGCAAAAAACACTGTTCCCGGACGTACGTCTCTACTGTCTGCTGTCACGGCGTGGACAAGTGTCTTTTGCCCATCAGGGAGAGGGGGTAAACCGAATATGTTAAGAATGTGGGAAAGAAGCAGACTCATTTCATTAAAGTTCTTTCTTCGGATGTTTCTTTTGGTGTGTTTCCTTTTTTCCTGTTTTCTCTTTTGAAGGTTTGGGGATGGTATTGTGACTATTATAGCTATAAGCTGTTTTTTGATGGTTATACGTGTTAACGAGGGGGTCTCCTTGATCATTTCCTGGTCCTAGGGGTCTAACGCCACGGGGTACTGCAGGGTGGAGAGGTAAAGCTAGTAAGGCATCAATACGATCGGCATGCTCTGTGTCTGGAAAGACATTAAGAAGAGGACCGATCCGAGCAATAATTTTAGAGACAGTGGGGGCTGCGTTCCAACCTGCTGTTGTTCGTCCTTGTGTTTGTGCTGTAGGTTCAGGGCTATCAAGCATGACATAAACAACATAGCGTGGTGCGTTCATAGGGAATACACCTGTAAAGGCAGAAATATTGACATGTTTCAAATATCCCCCATGGTGATCGATTTTTTCTGCAGTGCCTGTTTTTCCACCAACGAAATAGCCTTTTACTTCTGCTTGTCTTCCTGTACCATGGGTAACATCAAGTCGTAATATGCGCCGCAATAGGGCAGAGACTTGTTCTGATAAAACACGTGTTCCCTGAGGAAACGGTTTGTGGGGTAATGGTTGTTGATGTGGTTGCTGTTGATAGGTATCGGAGGAAAGGGGTGAGGCTAATTCTTGTTGATGAGCGAGATCTAGCAGGGTCGGTTTGAGTAAAAAACCGCCATTAACGGTTGCCGCTGTGCCTCGCACAATAGAAAGAGGTGATACAGCAATACCGTGTCCAAATCCTACTGTCATTGTTGTGGTTAGCCCCCAATGACGGGGTATGAGTGGTTTGGTTGTTTCAGGTAATTCTATAGGGGTTTTTGAAAAAAATCCCATAGATTGTAGCCATTGAATTTGTTTTCTTCCGCCAACATCAAGAGCAATATGAGCAGCCGCAGGGTTGGAGGAATAAGCCATAACTTCTGGCAAAGTGAGCCATGGGGCAAAATGATCCTCTTTCATGTCTTGAATGGTAAAGCGCCCAATATGTATAGGTACAGAAGAAAAACGATCCCAAACATGGATTGTCCCTGCTTCTAATCCCATAGCGGCTGTTTGCAGTTTGAACGTAGATCCTGGCTCATAAAGCCCTGTTACGGCACGATTGAAACGTTCATCATTTGTGGCATGTGAAAATTGATTGGCGTCATAATCAGGGAGACTGACCATAGCAATAATTTCACCTGTATGAACATCCATCACAATACTACAGGCACCAATAGCATGAAAATTTGCCATTGCTTTGGCGAGCTCCTCCCGCACAGCAGATTGAACACGGATATCAATAGAAAGCTGTAACGGAATATGATCAGATCGGAGTTGTTGATCAAAATATTTTTCAAGACCAGCAATACCATGTCCATCAATGTCAACAGCACCAATAATTTGAGCGGCTGTACGTCCCATAGGGTAGAATCGATGTTCCCCAGGTTTGAAATAAATACCAGGGATTCCAAGATTGTTAATAGCGAGTTCTTGTTGGGAGGAAATATTGCGGGCAATGTAAACAAATTTTTTGTGCTCTGAAAGGCGTCGTATTGTTTGGGGGAGATTCAAATCAGGGAGAACAGATTTTAATTTGTAGGCAATATCAACAGGGTCAATCAACTCTTGCGGATTGGCGTAAACCTGTGTAACAGGCACAGATAAAGCAATGATTTGACCATTGCGGTCAACAATACTTGCCCTATGAGTTTGAGGCAGAATTAAACTATCTGCCATAGTCATTTTTGGGTTAATTTTTGGGATTTCTGGCACTTGAGGGGCAATTTGGTGTTTCCCCGGTTTCATAGGAAATAAGATAGAGGCACAAAGCAATTTAAAAGAAAGTATGCAATATAAAACACAAAACGCCGCCATAACACCTACAATCCGACCATGCATCTGTTCTTTACTGGCACGAGATCGGCGTTTGTTTTTTATAGGATCAGAAATATGTCTCTCATCAGAGTCAGGGGGTAATCGGTGCATAGCGAGTAAAAGAGAAAAGAAAAGTCCCTTTTTGTTAGAGAATATCTTATCTCATGAGCGGAACAGGTGGAGGAAGGAAATTCGCTTCATGGTTAATAACTGATCCCCCAACATAAGCTGTACGAGACTCTGGAAGGGGTTGTTGTTCAACCATTTTTCGAGATCGTACAGAATGCCACGTTGCTGCGGCTATAGGCAGAGGGTGGCGGATTATACGTCTTGATGACTCATCAATAAGGGTAACAGGGCGAGACGAATATGTCAAAACGTTGGAGGAGTTAGGTGGGCGAGCAAGTGTTGTTGTTGAAAGAGGAATCTCTGTGGTTTTGGTATTTTGTTGTGACATCATGGGAAAAGCCACAGGCGGTGGAAGAGATTTTTGTGGTCGTTCGTCTAAAAAAATCTGTGACTTAACTTCTTGACGATCTGCTTGACGGGGGAGGAAACCTGGGTGCTCCATGCGAGTCTCACGAAACTTGTTTGGTTTTGGGGTATTGGTCGCAGTATGCACAGGGTCAGAGCGAAAAGTATTATTTTGCGTGTCAAAAGAGGGTGTTGTTGTTGGAGCTATGAGGGTTGTTTGTGTCAAAATAGGTGTTGGTACCTGGTCTTCAGGGGGGAGCGGTCGTATTAAACTTTGATTGGTTGCAATAAGTTTATTGTCTTTTTCGTGATCATGTGGTGATGATAAAAGGTTTTTTTGTGGCGTTGTTTGAGGTTTTTTGGATCGTATTTTAACGCCTTTAGGGGCAGGTAAATGGTCTTCTAAATCGGTGATACGTACAAATTGTGATGGATTCATTGTCTGCAAATAAGGTGTGTAACGATGAGCGAGTTGTTCAAGGCGTTCTGGTTGGTTTTCAAGTGTCCACTCTGTACGGAGAACAGCAGTTTGAGCCTGTAATTGTTTTGTGTCGTGCACGATGTCAGAAATTTTTTGATCTAAAAGTGTCGTTTGGTGTTTTTTCGTATAAAGAAAAAAACCAGAAGCAATGGCTAAAGCCGCACAGAAACATGTAAACGGGCGTATAATCATGAAGCATGTCTCATTGTGTCTGAAGGTATTGTGAAACGTGCATGATCATAACACGACTTAAACGGATCAAAAGAACCTTTCATAACAGCGCGTAAGCGTGCGCTTCGTGCACGAGGGTTTGCTGTACATTCTATCTCACTGGGACGGATTGCTTTAGGTGTAAGGGAGATAAGAGCGTCCATCTCTTTGTCATGAGAGGTATAGTTGTGTGGTAAGGGGTTTTTCTTGCGCATTTTATTTGTTGCCTGTGCCATCGCACGTTTGACAAGCCGATCTTCAAGGGAATGGAACGATACAACAACCAACCGTCCATGAGGAGCAAGGAGGTTAAAGGCCTGTTGTAATCCACGTTCTATTTCACCAAGTTCGTCGTTGACAGCAATACGTAATCCTTGAAAGCTACGCGTTGCCGTATCTATCATTGACGTACCCTTAGACGTACCACGAGGCACAATACGGCGCACAAGTTTAGCGAGTTGAAATGTTGTCGTAAAAGGCGTGTGCACTCTTTCAGCGACAATCGCGCGCGCAATACGGCGCGCGTAACGTTCCTCACCGTAATAATATAAAATATCGGCAAGTTCTTTTTCAGGTGCGGTATTGACTAAATCTGCTGCACTCGGTCCCTCTTTGCCCATACGCATGTCTAAAGGACCATCGTGTTTAAATGAAAACCCTCGTTGTGTGTCGTCTAATTGAAATGAGGAAACGCCTAAATCCATAACAATCCCTTGGAACAAAGGGGTTTTTGCTTTTTGTGTAAGGGCTTGCATGCTACCAAAACATCCATAAAGCATATGGAGTCGTTCTTGGTTTTCTTTTTCTTTAAGGTTTTGGGCGAGGGCAAAACCGCGCTCTATTGCTTCTGGATCACGATCTATTGCCCAGACAAAACAGCAGGCATGGGCAAGAATAGCTTGCGTATAACCACCTCCTCCAAAAGTGCAGTCTAAAATAGCATCACCGTCAGAAGGGTGTAAATAATCAAGCATTTCAGCTAAGACAACAGGCGTATGACCGAGGGTACTAGGTATAGTAGAGGGTATAACAGGCAATGAAGAAACAGAACGCATAAGACCACGGTGACAAAAAAGGAAGAAATAAGAATATTTTAGTCGATGATAGACCCTATTTTCTAGCCTAAAAAAGGGTTCGTTACAGAAAAGGGGGAAAGCCGTCTTGTCTATCAAATTATAGACAGTGAGAATATGCAGAGTATGGCAATAGAGCAGCGCTTGCATCATAAAGCCCAAGAACAAGTAACTTAAGGCTTAACCTCGATGACCCAAACCATGTACCAGCAATAGGGAGAAGTTGAAGTAGTCAGGGCAGAAACCTTAAGAAAGGTTTGGTACACTTACACCGCTATGTTTGATCTATCTTTGAAAGCGAATAAATGATGGAAAAAAGCACGTTTACGACTATGAACGCGCTTTTTTATGGGATAAAAATACTGAAAAAGAGGATAAACTCTTGCTACAGTACAAACTAAAAAGGATTCTATCATGAGTAAGAAAGTAGAGAAATTAAATTTTTTTTGGGGGGGGGGGAAAAATTTTAGCAGGCTTTGCAGCTTTAAGCCTGTTTAGCATAGCTCCAGCATGTGCCCAGAGTGCAAACGCTTTACTAGAAAAAGGAATTGATTATTACGGGCAGGGAGGACATCTTGAGGATTCACTCGCCACATACAACAAACTCATTAACCGTTTTAGCAATTCGGAAGACCCAGAAGCGCAAGAGGATGTAGCTAAAGCCTTGTATAATAAGGGCGTTGTTCTTGTTACTCTTCATCGTTACAAGGAAGCGCTTGAGACATGCGACGAACTTCTTCGTAGATATGGAGACGCGCAAGATCCAAGCCTACAAAGAGACGTAGCGAACGCCTTGTACAGTAAAGGAAATATTCTTTACCAATTATTAGACAAGCACAAAGAAGCGAAAACAGTTTTTAGAGACATTGCGACCCGTTTTAGTGGAACGATAGACCCGCAAATAGAGAACGTCGTACACAAGGCAAAAATTTACCTTGTTATTCATTAAAAAGGGATAATTTAACGTGCCTTTTAAACCCAGCCTTATCTAGGGCTTGAGCTTCTTTGCTGATTGTCGATCTTGATCATATAGCCCAAGCTTATGTTTAGTGTAAATTTTCCGTTTCATGGAGCTACGCATGAATAAAGGATTAAAAATGGTTTGTGGTTAAGATTCTAAGTTTGATCATTGTTTCTTTTTCAATACGGCGTAGAAAAGGACGTTCGTCATGCGCGCAGAGCGTTAAGGCGGATCCTTTTTGCTCACCGCGTCCAGCGCGTCCTACACGATGAAGATAAATATCAGGTTGTTCTGGTACGTCATAATTAATAACTTCAGTAACGGCATGAATGTCTAATCCACGTGCTGCAATATCTGTCGCTACAAGGGTATAAATCCTGCCAGAGGCAAAACAAGCGATCGTGGATGTGCGTTTTTGTTGGGGTAAATCCGCATGAAGAGGAGCGACAGCTAGACCTGCTTTTTGGAGATCTCTAGCGAGAAGATCGGCATCGGATTTCGTACGTACAAAAATAATCCGTTGTAATCGTTGTGATTGGGTAAGAAGATTTTTTAAAAAAGGGAGCTTCTCAGTGTTTTCTATAAAAAGGGCAGCGTGACGCAATATTTTCCTTTTTTGCTTTTGGGGTGTTCCTTTTTGAGAGAGTCCCTTTTGAGAAATAGTGGAGGAAAGCGTAATCGTAATCTCTTTTGGTTTGTGGAGAACACGCCTTAATAAAGGCTGTTGTTGAGGGGGGCGTGTGGCAGAAAAAAGTAATGTTTGCCGTGGTTTGGGTAAATACTCCATGATCGCCATTGTTTCTTGTAGAAATTCATCAGAGAGAAGGCGATCGCCCTCATCAAGGACAAAAAAACGGCACTGTTCTAAAGAAGAGGGATACTCTGTCAGTAAGTCGAGCAGTCGACCTGGGGTCGCAATGATAAGAGTGTTTTTAGTGTCATCTTGGATAAGAGTTTTGGCTTGTTCAGATTTATGTACCCCTCCTAAGATGGGAATAATAGAAAGGGAATATGTCTGTTTTTTTAGAGTATTTTTCTTGGGTATAGGCGTAAAATTTTTAAAGACCTTAGTGGTTTGAAGGACAAGGTCTCTCGTCGGTTGTAGAACTAGTAAACTGTGAGATGTGTCTTGAAGTTTTTGGATGAGAGGAAGCGCGTAAGCGGCTGTTTTTCCCGTTCCTGTAGGTGCTGTGGCGATAAGATCATACCCGGCAAGGATGATCGGAATCGCGGTTTTTTGGATTGGTGTCGGCGTCAAAAAGCCTTTTTGTTGTGCTTGTTGACAAAGATCCTCTCGAAGACCTGTCTCTTCAAAATGAGGGGTCATACTCTAGCCTTTTGTGGGTGGAATAAAAGAATCTTCTGTCTGTCAGAACAAATCTCAAAACAAATTCTATAAGGCATAGGTTTAGAAGGAAAGTCTATTGTTATGAAGCACGACGTTTTTAACACAATACCTAACAATTTAGTGTCTAACGAAAGCTTGAATACAAATAAAAGTCATGAATCGATGAAAGTTTTTGTGGTAGGGGAGGACTTTGCTGGCATGCGCTCACAATCATTAGGGTTGGCAGAACGTGCTGGATGGGATGGAATTTTTTACCCTGTGGCGTTGAATAGTGTGACAAGGCTTGCATTGAGTGGTCCTGTGTGGACGAGGCAGTTGTTTTTGCAACGTTGGGATAAAAGCCAATTGGAGGCTTGTTTTAAGAGAGCTGACCCATCCGTTATTATTAGTGTAGGGGGTAAAGGAGGGGCTGTAGGGGCGGTTTTGCGATCAAAGCAACATCCTGTTGTTCAAGTACAACACCCAAGACAGTCTTTATCGAGATTTGATCTCGTCATTGCGTGTCGGCATGATGAAGTAAGTGGCCCAAATGTTCTTATAGGGCGAACGGCTGTGCATGGCTTAACACGTGATCGGTTAGAAGCAGTACGTCAGCTATGGGCACCGCGTTGGAAATCTTTACCTCGTCCTATCATTGGCGTATTGTTGGGGGGGAGTAACGGGCGTTATCGCTTTACAAAAAAAAATGCACATAGGCTCGGGCAGATTTTACTCAACACCATACGTGCTGAAAAAGGGAGCCTTATTGTGACTCCCTCTCGGAGAACATCTTCTGCTGTGGTCAGTATTTTGTCCCACTATGTTCAGCAGGCCGGGGGGCTTTTGTGGAATGGTGAGGGTGAAAATCCCTATAACGGTCTTATTGCATGTGCAGATAGTTTGGTTGTGACTATTGATAGTATTTCTATGGCTTCTGAAGCGGTGGCGGGGAAAGCCCCTGTTACGATATTCCCATTAGTGGGATCTTCTCGGAGAATCAACCATTTTATTGATGAGTTAGAGTTTTCTGGGCGTATTCGGGTATTGGATCCAACTGAGGATCGCTTACCAAAAGCATGGTATGTACAGCCCTTAGATGACACTGATGACGTGATTGGTGAAATGCATCAAAGGCTTGGTTTTTGAGGCTTAAAACCAAAGAGTACAAAGAATAATAATTGCTCCCCCAGCAAGAGCGGCGATATGTTTTGCAACATGTTCTGGGGAGTCTTGCGGTAAAGCGAGATAAAACATAAAGCAATAGAACATTAACCATAGACCGACAAGGGCGCAGACAATGCGAGTAATAGGATATGTTGAGGGTTTACGTGGATCAAATTTCATTGTTTTAAATCCGTAAGAAGGTTTAGCATGACTATTCTATTCTTCTGTAAAAACAGAAGCAGGGTAACCTTGCGCAAAGAGAACTGTTCGTAAAGAGGTATGGTTAATTTGGGCGGTAATGGTCTGGCGTACAACCGGTTTGGCATGAAAAGCAAGACCTAACCCCGCTGTGCGGAGCATAGGAAGGTCATTTGCACCATCACCAATAGCAAGTGTGTCTGATAAAGGCAAAGAAAGATTATGCGCGCATTCTTGGAGAATATTGAATTTACTCTCAGCTCCGAGTACAGGCTGTTGCACGGTGCCAGCGAGTTCTGTGTTATTGTGAGAGAGTTGGAGCGTGTTTGCATAATGTTCATCAAATCCGCAAAGAGCGGCGACTTGAGCTGTAAAATAAGTAAACCCTCCTGAAACAAGCACAGTTTTAGCCCCATGGGCACGCATTGTGCGAACAAGCGTTATAGCCCCTGTATTAAGGCGTATTTTTTCCCATGCTTGTTTGAGTAAATGGGCAGGATACCCACGAAGCAGGGCAACACGTTCGTTAAGAGAAGTGGCAAAATCTAACTCCCCATTCATAGAACGTGCTGTAATAGCAGCAATTTTCTCTCCAATGCCGGCAAGTTGTGCTAAATCATCTAATGTTTCATTTGCAACGATCGTGCTATCCATATCAGACAGGAGAAGTCTCTTTTGGCGGTTTTTGGCGGGTGTTAAAATAGGGTCAATGGCGTGGCTTTTAAACGCGTGGCGGAGTGTGGAAAGTTTATCCCAAGCTGTGGCATTACAAGGAATATCAACAGCTTCTTCAGGAGAGAGAACCGTCATCTCTTCTGTGGTGGAAAGAATATCACGAGCAAGGGAAATAAGAGCAGGGGTAAGACATGTTGTCTCGCGTTCAGCAACAAGAGTTAAAATAAGGGAGGTCATAAGAAACGCCAACGATTAGAAAAAGTTATGGGACAAGACAAGCAAGAACTTGAAAAATTAAACTAAAAACAAAATAAAAAAATAAAGGAAAGGGAATATTGTGGAACAAATAGGACGCGCCAAAAAACACCTCCAAAAAGAGCACATTCCTGTAGCATTGATTATAGCAGGACCAACGGGGTCTGGTAAATCAGCTCTAGCCCTTAGTTTAGCCCAACATGTAGATATAACAATTATTAACACAGATTCTATGCAAGTCTACCGCGATTTGCGTATTTTGACGGCACGTCCTACAGAAGAAGAAGAAAAAAGCGTACCACATCGTTTATACGGTGTATTACCAGCAAAACAATCGGGTAATGTGGCATGGTGGCGCACGCAAGCGTTAGAAGCCCTTTCAGAAGCATGGAAAGCAAAGCGTTTACCCGTTTTGTGTGGGGGTACGGGTTTGTATATACATGTGTTAACACAGGGGTTATCTGTGATTCCAGAAAGTCCATCTCACGTGCGCCAAGAAGCCCGTACTCTTGTGGCACAAGAGGGGGCAGAGGCTGTACATGCCAAATTACAAATTTTAGATCCAGAAACAGCAGCAAATCTCCATGCTCAAGATAGTCAACGGATTGCACGTGCATGGGAAGTTTTAAAGGCAACAGGAAAAGGACTTTGTTGGTGGCAAAAACAACAGAGTTTACCGCCTGTTGCCTGTCGGTTTGTTGCTCTTCGTTTAGCACCAGAACGCCAGATTTTACGTGAGCGTATTGCCCATAGGTTTGCGAGTATGGTATCAGGTGGAGCGGTGGAAGAAGTGCGTGCTTTACTAAAACAAGGGGTAGACCCAGCCTTACCCGTTATGCGTGCACATGGTGTACCAGAACTTTCTGCCATGCTTGCTGGATATATCACAGAAAATGAGGCGGCAGAACGTGCGATTACAGCAACGTATCGCTACACGAAGCGGCAAGCAACATGGTTTGCGCATCACGATCTTACAGAAAAAGGGCTGACAAAAGTTATTAATGCGTGTTTTTCTTTGGATAAACAATTCCAAAAAAGTGAATTTAATAGTATTATTTCATTTCTTGTTTCTAAACTTGCTCCAATAACTATACCTTTACCCTATTTTTCAACCCTACGTTTAAAAGAGGATATTATGACAGATCAACACTCTTCGCGTGTACAAACTTCTACTTTGACGGGGTCTTTCACTGGGAATCTTAATGGGGCAGAAGTGCTTATACGTGCTTTGGTTGAACAAGGGGTTGAAGTTGTTTTCGGCTATCCTGGCGGGGCCGTGTTGCCGATTTATGATGCACTATTTCAGCAAAACCATATTCGCCATATTTTGGTGCGTCACGAACAGGCGGCAGTTCATGCTGCCGAAGGCTATGCTCGTTCTACAGGAAAAGTAGGTGTTGTTCTTGTTACAAGTGGTCCTGGTGCGACCAATGCCGTAACAGGCTTGTTGGATGCAATGATGGATTCTGTGCCTCTTGTCTGTTTATCGGGACAAGTGCCAACAGCTTTAATAGGGAATGATGCTTTTCAGGAGGCTGACACTACAGGTATTACGCGTCCAGTTACAAAACATAATTATCTTGTACGCAAAGCAGAAGATCTAGCCCCTATAGTGCATGAAGCCTTTGCTATTGCACGTTCTGGTCGTCCTGGTCCTGTTTTGGTAGATTTGCCTAAAAATATAACCGTAGGGTTAGCACCTTATATTTCTGCATGTGATGTTGTGCCGCGTACAAGTAAAGTGCGTGTTCACCCTGATCACCAAGCGATTGTGCGTGCTGTACGGGCAATGAAAGCAGCACGCCGTCCTTTGCTCTATATTGGTGGTGGGGTGATCAATTCTGGTGTACAAGCGTGTGAAACCTTGCGTGCTTTAGTGGATATGACAGGTTTTCCTGTTACATCTACGTTGATGGGGTTAGGGGCGTTTCCTGGACATGATAAGCGTTTTCTCGGTATGCTGGGGATGCATGGGACTTATGAAGCGAATTTAGCTACGCATGCCTGCGATGTGTTAGTGGCTTTGGGAAGTCGCTTTGATGACAGGGTGACGGGTCGCGTTGATGCGTTTTCGCCGCACTCTTTTAAGATTCATGTTGATATTGATCCCTCGCAAATTAATAAAATCATTCATGTTGATGAAGCGATTATCGCAGATGTGGGGAAGACGCTGACTATGATGATGAAAGAATGGCAGCATCAACCAGTGCAGGTTTGTCAAAAAAGTCTTGATGCTTGGTGGTCACAAATTGAGAGTTGGCGTGCGTTAGAGTGTTTGCGTTTTACGCAAAACCAGCAGCCTGAGTCTATTATTAAACCACAACACGCGATTAAACGTATTTATGAGTTATCATATGCTTTAGGGCGAGAAACCTATGTTTCTACAGAAGTTGGGCAACATCAAATGTGGGCGGCTCAATTTTTCCGTTTTGATAAACCCGGTCGGTTTTTAACATCTGGTGGGCTTGGAACGATGGGGTATGGTTTGCCAGCTGCTGTAGGAGTACAAATAGCCCATTCTAATGCGTTGGTGATAGATATTGCAGGTGAGGCCTCAACTCTTATGAATATTCAGGAGTTGGGAACAATTTCTCAATATCGTTTGCCTGTTAAGATTTTTATTATCAATAATCAATATATGGGTATGGTGCGCCAGTGGCAGGAGCTTTTGCATGGTTCGCGCTATTCAGAGAGTTATAGTGCTGCTTTGCCCGATTTTGTGAAATTAGCAGAGAGTTTTCGCATTCGTGGGCTATGTGTGACTCAACTCAGTGAATTAGATTCCATGATACAAGAGGCACTCACGCATGAGGGTCCTGTTATGGTGGATATTCGTGTCGCAGAGGGGGAGAACTGTTTTCCTATGATTCCATCGGGAGCAGCACATAATGAAATGATTTTGGGTCCAGAGAGAGAAGAAAAAGGTGTGCACGTGAGTTCTGAAGGGCGGGTATTGGTCTAACTATGTGTTTATCTTTTTCGGTCTTGTTAGGGGTTTTGTGTTGAGGAAGTCTCGTCATGGAACATGAAGCTTTTAGTTCAGCGATTATCTCACTTTTGGTGGGTAATGAGAGCGGTGCCCTTGCCCGTATTATTGAATTATTTTCAGGGAGGGGGTACAATATTGAAAGTTTAACAGTTGCGCCAGTTGATGCGTTGAATAAGGTGTCACGCGTCAATATCGTAACATCAGGAACGCCATCGACGTTGGCACAAATAAAAGTTCAAATTGAACGTTTGGTGCCTGTTTTACGCGTGGTCAATTTGACGGTGGAAGGTCCTTACGTTGCACGGGAAATGGCGCTTGTTAAGGTGGTTTCGTCGGGTGAGACGCGTACGGAAGCACTGCGCATAGCAGAGGCTTTTAGAGCGCGGATTGTCGATACAACGGCGCATTCTTTTATCTTTGAACTGACAGGTTCTGGTGATAAACTAAATAGTTTTATAGAGTTGATGCGTTCGTTAGGTTTGGCAGAAATTTCGCGAACAGGTGTCGCTTCTATCTGTCGTGGACCACAAACAATTTAGTGGTTTGTTGGGTTGTTGCAGTTTTTAGTATAACAAGGTAAAAAGTGAAATTCTGAGGTTATCTCAATATAGGGAGAATAAAAGTATGACAATGCGTGTGTACTATGATCGTGACGCTGATGTTAATTTGATTAAGGGAAAAAAAGTGGCTGTTATTGGCTACGGGAGCCAAGGTCACGCTCATGCCCATAATCTGAGAGAAAGCGGTGTTACGGAAATTGCTATTGGCTTGCGTGAAACTTCTAGCGCTGTTGAAAAGGCGCGTAACGCAGGTTTTACAGTGATGACACCCGATAAAGCTTCTGCATGGGCTGATGTGGTTATGGTGTTAACTCCTGATGAAGGTCAGGCTGATCTATATAAAAAATCATTGGAAAAGAATCTGAAACAGGGTGCTGCTTTAGCGTTCGCCCATGGCTTGTCGATTCATTTCCGTTTAATTGAAGCGCGTCCTGATCTTGATGTTTTTTTGATAGCACCAAAAGGTCCTGGCCATACCGTGCGTTCTGAATATCAGCGTGGTGGTGGTGTACCGTGTCTTGTAGCGATTGCGCAAGATAAATCGGGTAAAGCGTTGGATATTGCGTTGTCTTATGCTTCTGCTATTGGGGGCGGTCGTGCTGGCACGATAGAAACAACGTTCAAAGAAGAAGTCGAAACAGATTTGTTTGGTGAACAGGCTGTACTCTGTGGTGGTTTGGTGGAGTTAATTCGCGCAGGGTTTGAGACGCTTGTTGAAGGAGGATATGCTCCAGAAATGGCGTATTTTGAATGTCTTCATGAAATGAAATTGATTGTTGATCTCATTTATGAAGGTGGTATTGCGAACATGAATTACTCTATTTCCAATACAGCTGAGTATGGCGAATATGTGTCTGGTCCGCGTGTGATTACGGCAGAGAGCAAAAAAGCTATGAAGAATATTTTAACGGATATTCAGAACGGTACTTTTGTACGGAATTTTGTTCTTGAAAATCAATCTGGCAATGTATTTTTTAAGGCAACACGTGCCCGTAATGATGCCCACAAAATCGAAGCGGTGGGAGAGAAATTGCGGAGCATGATGCCATGGATTGCAAAATCTCGTTTAGTGGATAAAACTCGTAACTAAAACCTTAAAAGACTCTTTGTTTAAAAATGAAATAGGTTCATAAAAAGGCTTTCTAATGTGGAAAGTCTTTTTATTTTTTATGTTGAAACTCTTGTGTGTGACTGAGAAAAAAGTGAGAAACGATGTCGACGATAAATCATAAATCAGAAACACTGGCGAAGTTTATTTATATATAACGAGAGATATTTATGAAAAAATCCTTTCTTTTTATGCTGTGTTTGGTGGCGGTTTCTCTTTCTGCGTGTAAAAAACACGCGCCTGTGGCATCTCAAGAAACTTGTTCTAATGAGTATTTGGAAAAGCACCCTGATCTTCAGAAACTTTTTAAATCAGACGGAGCTGAATTGGTTCGTTTTGAACAAAGTTGCGCATTAGTGAAACGGATGGAAGAAACTGCTAAAAGAGAAAAAGCACTTAAAGCGCTTATGGGTACAGCGCGTACTCTTACAACGGGGGAAACATGTTCAAAAGGTTATGTGAAAAATCATCCTGAATTTTTGAAAGATCATTTACCGATTGCGAAAAGTGATTCTGGTCTTATAAGCGAAGATGACGTCAGGAGTACTTTTAGTGAAGCCTGTTATGACTTGAAGAACGAAAGGAGAGAAAAACTTCTAACGGAGGCGCGTGCTATTGTTACGAAAGAAGCATGTTCAGATGGGTATGTAGAATCCCATCCACAATTTTTGAAAGATCATTTACCAATTTCAAAAAATGACTCTGGTCTTATAAGCGAAGATGATGTTAATGGAGCTTTTAGTTCAGCTTGTTATGATTTTGAGAAAGAAGCGAAAAAAAATTTAAACTGAAATAATCGCTTCGTAAAGCTGCTGGGGCGGTTGCAAATGAAGAAACATGTTCGGAAGGTTATGTAAAAGACCACCCAAAAGACCACCCAGAATTTTTGAAAGAGCATTTACTAGTTGATAAAAAGGAGTCAGATTTTCTAGAATTGACAGCGAGCAATGTAAATACGTATTTGAAGCAGTTTTTTGATGAAGCTTGTCACGATTTTGCAAGGGGTCCAGAGAAACCATCGATTCAAGTAAAAGCCAAGCAGAAGCGCGTGCAACGGTAACGAAAGAAATGTGTTCTGCTAACTATTTGAAAGCTCATTCAGAAATTCTCAAAGCCTATCCGAGACTTACGAGAAGAGGGCTGGATGGTATGTTGGGGGCTTCTTATACTTATTTTGGTGAGGCTTGTTATAATTTGGGAGTCTACAATGGAAACGTTGATATTTGGATTGATAATAAATACAACATCAAGCCTAAAATCTCCCTCTTTTACTCTGTCAAAGAGACTTTTTACTGTTTTATTGCGAGGTTTTAAACTCTATACGTTTTATTGTATGCGTTGTAAGGGTAGACTTTTGCAATGCATAGTAACAAACGAAAATGATCGGTAACAAAATGAATAAGAACTTTTTGCTTTTAGTTTTATGCCTTGTTATTCCTTTGGCGGGTTGTGGGAAGAAAATGCCAAAGGCAACAAAAGAAACCTGTTCTAATGAGTATTTAGAAAAGCACCCCGATATTAAAAAGAGACTTAAGGAATCTGTAGCAGCTTTATGGACTGGTCGTGGTCAGCTACCGAGTGATGTTAAGGCATATACTAATGGTTGTGATAAGTTACAGCAACAGCATGAGCAAGCAGAGAAAAATTTGAAAGAACTACAAAAATATTCTGTTAATGCGTCTCAAGAAACATGTTCTGCTGACTATATCAAGGCACATCCTTATCTTGTAACGAAACTTGGCAAGTTAAGCGTTAATGACGAAACTGGCTTGGAACTTTTTTGGAGCGGTTGTGAAAGCATTCTTCCTCTTGTAAAGGAATTTCCTGCCCCCTCTCAAGAAACATGTTCTGATTCATATACCATTGCACATCCAGAGGTTTTAAGTTCTCTGTGGCTTTTTGAGCATAATTATTTAGATTACCCGCCGAATCCGAAGAGCCTTAAGCCTTTCGTAGATGGGTGTCAAGCTCTACAAAAGTCAGGTGCTTTTAAAAATTAGAGTTTTTTTTGCACGATAAATAAAAAAGGCGCGTTTAACGCGCCTTTTCCCTTTTTCTGACACTCTTTCTTAAAGAGACGGGACCCCTTTGGTAGTCGAATGTTCAAAGTGGAGAACATGATCGGGGTGAATAATGGGGTAAATAGCATGGGCTGCCATAGCCGCCTCGCTAAACCCTTGAAGAATAAGTTTTAATTTTCCCGGGTAATGAGCAATGTCTCCTATGGCAAAAAGACCTGAAAGGCTTGTTTCACACGTTGACGGGGTTACGGGAATAGTTGTGCGCGTTGTATTGATCCCCCAAAGGGCTATGGGACCGAGATCTGTCGTCAGACCAAAAAAAGGCAGTAAAACATCGGCATGAAGAGTGCGAATATTACCCTCTCTATGAATGACATCAACACTGCAAAGTATACCATGATCGCCATGGAGAGCGTGGAGTTGATACGGCACAACTTTTTCGATACGTCCAGTGGTTATAACCTGATCTAATCGGTGCAGACTTTCAGGTGAACCACGAAAATGATCTCTACGATGGACAAGGTAAATTTTATCGGCGTAGTCTGCTAACGTGAGCGCCCAATCAAGTGCAGAATCTCCTCCACCTGCGATAACAAGGGATTTTCCTTGAAACTCGGCTTTATTGTGTACGCAATATTGTACAGCCCCGCTCTCTTCAAAGGATTTTAAACCTTCAAGCGGAGGGCGGTTGTGACAAAAAGCACCTGCTCCTGCTGCAATAATAACGGCTTTAGCATGAATTTGTGTTTGTTTATGCGTGACAAGAAGAAAGTCACCTCGTCTACCCGAGAGTTGTTCAACTTTATGTTCTAACAGGCGTGGAATGGTAAAGGTTGCAATTTGGCGTTCAAGATTGGCAATAAGCTGTGCGCTTTCAATAGCTGGGTGGGCTGGAATATCATAAATAGGTTTTTCAGGGTAAAGCGTCGTGCATTGTCCACCTATTTGGGGTAGAACATCAATTAAAACGCAATGTAAGCGCAGCATGGAGCATTGAAACGCTGCAAATAACCCAACGGGACCAGCACCAATAATGGCAACATCCGTTTCAAGGGAGTGGGAGGAGACAGTCATCAATAAAAATCCTATATTTATCTACAAAGGTTAAAATTTTCTTTAGAGTTTAGCACACATAATAAAATAAAAAGGATTTTAATTTTTATAATTTTGACAGTTTAAAAAACCTATTGGGGCAGATAAGAAAACCCCCTCGACTTTAACAAAAGGCGAGGGGTAAAAAATACATGTGATTAAACTTTCGCTAACGCTATTTTAAGGCGTTTATCAAGCACATCAAGGAAATCTTGCGTGTTGAGCCACGGTGTGTTGTTGCCAACAAGAAGTGCAAGATCTTTTGTCATTTGTCCATCTTGAACAGCGTCAATGCAAACCTGCTCTAAGGTTTTGGCAAAATGAATAACATCTGGCGTATTGTCAAACTTACCACGATAGGCAAGACCACGCGTCCAAGCAAAAATGGAGGCAATGGGGTTTGTGCTTGTGGGCTTGCCTTTTTGATGCTCACGATAGTGACGTGTCACCGTACCATGAGCCGCTTCTGCCTCAACAACATCTCCGGTGGGGTTAAGGAGAACAGAAGTCATCAACCCTAAACTACCAAACCCTTGGGCAACAATATCACTTTCAACATCACCATCATAATTTTTACACGCCCACACATAGCCACCAGACCATTTCAGAGCACAGGCGACCATGTCATCGATAAGACGATGTTCGTAAGTCAAACCAAGTTTTTCGAAATCAGCTTTGAAGTCTTTATCATAGATTTCCTGAAATACATCTTTGAATAGACCATCATAGGCTTTCAAAATAGTGTTTTTGGTGGAAAGATAAACGGGCAGCTGTCGATCACGCCCATAGGAAAGCGAAGCCCGTGCAAACCCCTCAATAGAGGCACGCGTATTATGCATACCTAACGCTACGCCGGGTCCTTTAAAATCGTGTACGTCTAAAGTAACAGCCTCACCTCCATCAGCAGGCATGTAATTGAGTGTTACTTTACCAGGACCGGGGATTTTTGTTTCAGTGGCACGATAAATATCGCCATAGGCATGCCGACCAATAACGATAGGTTTTGTCCAGTGGGGCACAAGACGTGGTACATTAGAGCAAACAATAGGCTCACGAAAAATAGTACCATCAAGAATGTTACGAATGGTACCATTAGGCGAACGCCACATTTTTTTAAGGTTAAATTCTTTAACCCGAGCTTCATCAGGGGTAATTGTGGCGCATTTAACGGCAACGCCGTATTTTTTCGTGGCTTCAGCCGCGTCAATAGTGACTTGATCGTCTGTGGCATCACGATGTTCGATGCCGAGATCATAATATTTAAGATCGATGTCGAGATAGGGCAAAATAAGGCGTTCGCGGATAAAATGCCATATAATACGGGTCATTTCATCCCCGTCCATTTCTACAATCGGGTTTTTGACTTTTATTTTCATCATGATGGTTATCCATTACTGAATGTTGAGAGTAAGTTGCAGATATAAAACGCAAAGAATATAGAGCCCTCAGAAAGGCACATATATCAGCTACCAGTGAAAACTGTATATGATTAACATGAGATAGGCAAGAGAATCACGTCCACTATGCCCTTATAAAAAAGGAGTTTATCAATAAAAATTGTTATAAAAAGTAAAGGAAAGTGATCTTTGAGCTTTTCTAAAAATAAGGGCGTTTAAAAAAATGATTGAGAATTGAGAAAAGAGTTATGTATACCTACAAGTGAGGTGAGATCAGTCATCATCTACATCCTCATAAGGACCTTCGTGCAGAGCATCTAAGATAAGTGTTACTGTCATGAACACCACTATCAAGATCAACTCAACTGTATCTAAACAGTTCGTCCAGTGTAACCAACTTCTATGGAAGTAACATATACCGTACAGGATGGTGAGTACCCATGACAAAGTCATAACACTTCCTAAGAGTCCTTGGTATATCCAGTATTTCTTACAGAAGGTCATGTACATCTTCCACATATCGTCCATATCGAACTTGTCTTCGTTCATCTCACGATCTCCTTATCTAAATAGAGACACTATATCTCTTCTAATAGAGTTATATATAGGAAAAAATCCTATTAACATAAAAGAGGTAAGTTCTTAGAACTTACCTCCTAAGAAAATGTTCACATGTGACGTTTTTTTGGTGTACTATAGTTAGTGTCTATAATCTTGCTTTAGAAGCACACCAGGAACTCATGTTTGAAAAACAACTTGAAATCGAGTTGTCGACAGAAGTTCTTGGCAAATAAGATCTTAAGTTATGTCAGATGTTCTGTTAAAGGCGGGATTGAAACACACAAGGAGTAGTTAAGTTGGTTAGTATTTATGCTCTCGCTTTAGAGTCGTATCAAGATGTTCAATTCAAGAAAACTCTTGAATTAGTAATGCGTACGTCTTGTTCTGTTATGGCGTAAATATTGTTCTGTTTCGTCTCTATCTTCTTCTCTTTCGTGAAGATATCTATTACGATTACGCGTGTACGATGATGTGTAAGACTCTCTTTGGGGATCTGGAATCTGAACACATTTAAAAGTATTAGTCGTATGGTTTTGTAGAGCCCATGTAAGATTTGAGGCTGCAATGTTGCAAGCTCCAAGGCTGTGATAAAGGATTTGACGACCTGAAGAATCTAAAGGTGCTCCCGTCATTGTATTAATAATAATGTAAACAAATAATTGTTTCATTGAGTGTCCCTCAGAATTTATAGGAAGATTTTCGCTTTTAATAGAGTAAGGAGACGAGAGAAAGGCGCTTGATCAAATACGTTAGTAAGGAACAAGAGAATACCCAGCAACGATTATAAGTTTTATATAAATTTTGTGTTTACAATCTGTTTAGGTACAACAAGTGGGGCGAACGACGGGATTCGAACCCGCGACCACTGGTACCACAAACCAGCGCTCTACCAACTGAGCTACGTCCGCCATGGAACAGATTAGATCTTTACGACGATAAAAACGATTTGTCAAGAGAGTGTTTGAAGTAAAATTAAGTGAAATGCAGTAGATCCGAGTGTTAAACTAATAAACACGATAGATAGAGCTAGATCTGCAATGAATGAGATCTTTGAAAAATCTAAATACCAAAACGTATCTAGTAAGAATCTTATTTTGGTGACGTGAAGTCAGCTCTTAATGTGATTATGAAAGAGCATGATGTTTGGTCTTGCTTAAGGTGTGGAAAAAATGTAAAAATACCATTAAGATATTTAGCGTACGAATAGCGATAAGTGGGTTTAGTGATTTTAAAGATGTGTTGAAGTCTTTGCTATGTTTATTACAATATGTTAACGGGGTGGGTGATGAAAAAAATAGAAGCTATTATTAAACCCTTTAAACTTGATGAGGTTAAAGAAGCCCTTCATGAGCTTGGCATTCAAGGGGTTACTGTTATTGAAGCAAAAGGTTTTGGACGGCAAAAAGGGCATACAGAATTATATCGTGGGGCAGAGTATATTGTTGATTTTCTACCCAAAATAAAGGTTGAGATTGTTTGTTCGGCTTCTATTGTTGAGCGTGCGGTGGAGGCAATTTCTACTGCAGCGCGTACGGGTCGTATTGGTGATGGAAAGATTTTCGTTGTTCCTGTAGATGATGTTGTGCGGATTCGCACAGGAGAACGTGGGGAATCCGCTATTTAAGTGAAGGCGGTTTTGTGGCGGTGTTTTTAGTATGGCCACGCGGTAGTGTTGACTAGTTGATTATATGTCTCGGAGGAACAAGGAATGACAAAAGGAACAGCTTCTACAAAACAAGCTACGAGTGGTCAGAATGGAGCGGTATCAGTTACAAAGGTTTTTGACCTGATACGTGAACACTCTATTGAAATGGTTGATTTACGTTTCACAGACCCAAAAGGTAAGTGGCATCATACATGCCAACATGTCAATACGATTGAGGAAGATAGTTTTATTGATGGATTTATGTTTGATGGTTCATCTATTGCAGGGTGGAAAGCTATCAACGAAAGTGACATGATTTTGTTACCTGATGCATCGTCTGCAGTTTTAGATCCATTTTCTGCACGCCCTCAACTGATTTTATTTTGTGATATCGTTGAGCCTTCTACAGGGCAACCTTATGCGCGCGATCCGCGTTCCACAGCAAAGCTTGCTGAACACTATTTAAAATCCTCTGGTCTTGGGGACGTTGCGTATTTCGGGCCTGAGGCTGAGTTTTTTATTTTTGATAATGTACAGTTTGGGACAGGTCCGAATTACGGTAAATATCGGTTGGAGAGCGTTGAGGGACCAAGCGCTTCTCTGAGAGATTATCCTGAAGGCAATATGGGGCATCGCCCTTCTCCAAAAGGTGGGTATTTTCCTGTTGCGCCTGTCGATAGTGAAAGCGATATGCGTGCTGAAATGCTCGCTGTTATGGGTGAAATGGGGCTGCCTATTGAAAAACATCACCATGAAGTAGCTCAGTCTCAACATGAATTGGGGACTCGTTTTGAGACATTGGTTCGTGCAGCAGATTTTATGCAAATATACAAATATTGTGTGCATAACGTAGCCCATTCTTATGGTAAAACGGCAACTTTTATGCCTAAACCGATTTATGGGGATAACGGCTCTGGCATGCATGTCCATCAATCTATTTGGAAAGGTGGAAAACCTGTTTTTGCAGGAGATCGATATGCGGATCTTTCTGATACAGCATTGTACTACATTGGTGGTATTATTCGGCATGCTAAAGCATTAAATGCTTTTACGAATCCCTCTACAAATTCTTATAAGCGTTTAATTCCTGGGTTTGAAGCGCCTGTGCTATTAGCTTATTCGGCGCGAAATCGTTCTGCTTCGTGTCGTATCCCATATGCAACGTCTCCGAAAGCGAAACGTGTTGAAGTGCGTTTCCCTGATCCGACGGCGAATCCCTACCTTGCTTTTTCGGCTATGTTAATGGCTGGTTTAGATGGGATTAAGCATAAGATTCATCCGGGAGACCCCATGGATAAAGATTTGTATGACTTACCACCTCAAGAATTAAAACAGATTCCAACAGTGGCAGGGTCTTTGCGTGAAGCTTTGGAGGCTTTGGCTGCAGATCATGAATTTTTGTTGGCGGGTAATGTCTTTACGAAAGAACAAATCGAAAGTTACATTACGCTGAAATGGGATGATGTACATCGTTTTGAACATACGCCTCATCCTGTTGAGTTTGAAATGTATTACTCTGTTTAAGGTTATTTCTCCAAATAGGAGAGCGTTAAGCTTGTAAAAGTGAGAGATCCTTGTGTCGATTCAATGTTTCGGCACAAGGATTTTTAGTTTTATGAGGGGTGTGAGTATTGAGGCGTTGGGATAGTGTTATAATAAATATTTTCTAACATAAATTATGATTGAGATGGGTTGGAGGAACATTGTAGATATTCCATTATGAGATGTTATATTGATGTATGGGTTTGCTTTTGTGATATAAAAATTTAAACCTACGCAAAACCATTGTGTTGAATATTATTTTTGCGTGAAGAAGTGCTTTTCTACGTTTTTTCTATTTCGTCTCTACTTTGTTATCTGTGTGTTTTCTGTAAAAAAAAGGGTGTTGTATGACGAGTGTACCGCTTTCGTGTATTCGTAATTTTTCTATTATTGCACATATAGATCATGGTAAATCGACCCTTGCAGATCGGCTTATTCAAACCTGTGGTGCTTTAACAACGCGTGAAATGACTAATCAGGTTTTGGATAATATGGATTTAGAACGCGAACGGGGTATTACCATTAAGGCGCAAACAGTTCGCCTCAATTATCGTGCACAAGATGGAAACACTTATATCCTTAACCTTATGGATACACCAGGACATGTTGATTTTGCCTATGAAGTCAGTCGTTCTTTAGCTGCTTGTGAAGGGTCTTTGTTAGTGGTCGATGCATCACAAGGGGTAGAGGCGCAGACCTTAGCTAACGTGTATCAAGCAATTGACGCCGATCACGATATTGTCGTTGTTCTGAATAAAGTCGACTTACCTGCTGCAGAGCCTGAACGTGTTAAGGAACAAATAGAGGATGTTATTGGTATCCCTGCAGACCAAGCTGTTGAGATCTCTGCTAAAACAGGATTGAATATAGATGCTGTTCTTGAAGCAATTGTGACTCGTTTACCGCCACCACAAGGCGATGTCGAAAAACCACTTCGTGCTATGTTGGTTGATAGTTGGTATAACGCGTATTTGGGGGTTGTTGTTTTAGTACGCATTAAAGAAGGGTGTCTTAAAAAGGGTACTAAAATGCGTATGATGTCTTCAGGAGCAGTGTACCAAGTAGAGCAAGTTGGCGTGTTTACACCGCGTATGACCCCTGTGGAAAGTCTTGGTCCTGGTGAAATTGGTTATATTAATGCAGCTATTAAAACGGTAGCTGATTGTAACGTTGGGGATACGATAACGGACGATCGCCATCCAGCACAGATACCTCTTGATGGTTTTAAACCGTCTATTCCTGTGGTGTGGTGTGGCTTATTCCCTATTGTTGCCGATGATTTTGAGAGACTTCGTGACGGTTTGGCAAAATTACGCCTCAATGATGCATCATTTCATTATGATGCTGAAACATCTGCAGCGTTGGGTTTTGGATTTCGTTGTGGGTTTTTAGGGGTTCTCCATCTTGAAATTATCCAAGAACGTCTCTCACGAGAGTTTGATCTTGACCTTATTGCGACAGCCCCTTCAGTGATCTACAAACTTACTCTCACCAATGGTGAAATGAGGGAGTTACATAATCCGGTTGATATGCCCGATGCCTCTTTGATTGAAAAAATTGAAGAGCCATGGATTAAGGCGACTATTATGGTGCCAGATGAGTATTTAGGAGCTGTATTGGCACTGTGTACAGAGAGGCGTGGTCTTCAACTTGATCTTACTTATGTGGCGGGCAACCGGGTTATGGTGGTGTACCGTTTGCCCTTAAATGAAGTTGTATTTGATTTTTATGATAGACTTAAATCACTCACACGCGGTTATGCAAGCTTTGATTACCAGATAGATGGGTACCAACCGAGTGATCTTGTTCTTGTTTCAATTTTGGTAAATCATGAGCCTGTTGATGCGCTGTCTTTTGTTGCTCATCGTTCAGCGGCAGAAAGTCGCGGACGCGCTATTTGTGCCCGTCTTAAGGATTTGATTCCACGCCAATTATTTAAAATTGCTGTACAAGCAGCTATTGGCAGTCGAATCATTGCTCGTGAAACCATAGGGGCTTTATCAAAAGACGTAACGGCTAAATGTTATGGTGGTGATATTTCGCGCAAACGTAAACTTTTGGAAAAACAGAAAGAAGGTAAGAAGCGGATGCGTCAATTTGGTAAAGTGGAAATTCCACAAAGTGCATTTTTAGCAGCATTAAAAATGGAACATTAAATTGATAGAGGTAAGAATACAGATTTTGTGGTTTTTGGAGGATCTGGTTATTTGATAAATAGTATAACGCCTTTTACAATTGATAAACACCGTCATGCTCACTTTCCTGAGGGGATTACGTTGGATTGTGACATGCATTTAGCACCTGTAGATGTGGCTTATTGTACCTATGGTCAACTTTCTGAACAACGTGATAACGCTATTCTCCTTTGTCATGCTTTTACAGGTGATCAATATGTAGCAGAAACGCATCCATTAACAGGGAAGCCAGGTTGGTGGGAGCGTATGGTTGGTTCAGGAAAACCTATTGACACTGACAAATTTTTCGTCATCTGTTCTAATGTATTAGGGGGGTGTATGGGAAGTACGGGACCTATGTCTGTGCGTGAGGAAAGCGTGAAGAAAGAGCTATGGGGTACCGATTTTCCACCTATTACAATACGAGATATGGTGCGGGCACAATATAAGTTAGTACGGTATCTCGGTATTGATAAACTCTTTGCTGTTGTGGGGGGGTCAATGGGAGGTATGCAGGTTCTAGAATGGACTGTTACTTATCCAGAGATGATGTTAGCGGCTATGCCTATCGCAACAGCGCCCTTTCATTCTGCGCAAAATATCGCTTTTAATGAAGTTGGACGACAAGCCATTATTGCTGATCCAGATTGGCGGAATGGTCGTTATTGGTGTGAAGGTGTTGTTCCTGCGCGTGGACTTTCTGTTGCACGGATGATGGCGCATATTACCTATTTATCTGAAAAAGCTTTAACGCGTAAATTTGGTCGTCGTGTACGTCAGGGTTCTTCTGCTGATAAATCAGCAGGGAATTTTACAGGACCACTTTCCTTATTTGGCGATATTTTTGAAGTTGAGTCGTATTTACGTTATCAAGGATCAAGTTTTGTTCGTCGTTTTGATGCTAATTCTTATTTAAGTATTACACGGGCAATGGATTGGTTTGACCTTGCTGCTGATTATGATGGGGAGCTCACAGCAGCGTTTTCTGGAACATCTGTGCGTTTTTGTGTGATTTCTTTTTCTTCCGATTGGTTATTTCCAACATCTACAGCGCGAACCTTGGTAAGAGCGCTTAATCAGGCTACGGCTAATGTTTCATTTGTGGAAATTGAGACAGATAGGGGGCATGATGCTTTTTTGTTAGATGAACCTGATTTTGATAGAACGGTTCAAGGTTTCTTACGGGGTGTTGCAGAACATGTGGGGTTGTATTGATGCGGCTTGATCAGAAATTGATTGCAGAAATGATAAAACCTGGTGCCCGTGTTTTAGATATAGGGAGTGGTGATGGTGCGTTGATTGATCATCTCTTTCGTCATCAAGGGTGTGATGCACGTGGTATTGAACTTAATATGAAGCTTGTTACTTTTTCTGTGGCGCATGGTTTACCAGTGATGCACGGTGACGCAGATCATGATTTAGCCTATTATTCCGATCATGCTTTTGACTATGTGGTATTACAAAGAACGCTTCAGGCTGTTGAACGTCCGAGAGAAGTGTTACGGCAGATGTTACGAATTGGACGATATGCTATTGTGTCTTTTCCTAATTTTGGACACTGGCAATTACGGTTAAAACTTTTGTTGAACGGTCGTATGCCGATGACAACTGTTTGGTATAAACCATGGTATGAAACACCTAATATTCATCCTTGTACAATTCGGGATTTTCTTGCTCTTTGTCAACAAGATGGCTATATCGTTGAAAAATGGATGGCTATTGATGAAGAAGGTGAACGTGCCCCATGGCGTCGTTCTATTCGTTTAGCAAATTTATTTGGTGAACAGGCGCTTTTTTTATTACGACGGTGAAAGATAAACTAATAAAACTTTCTTATATTTTAGTAGCTTTAAGAAGGAATATTGAGCGTTATAGAAACAGGGCAATGGTCGCTTAATGTTTCACCATTGTGTTGTGGGATACGCATTACACGTAACGAATTTGGTTTTTCCCAAGCTATAGCGGCGCCACCTAGGATAATATGATCGATAAAATATTCACCGCCTCGACAGGGGCTAGACCTATTCGCTGTGGTTAGGTCTAATGGTGTTACTCTTGAGAGGGTGAGAAATAAAGGGTCTTCAGGTGTTAATCTTCGGTTAAAGTCACCTATAATGGCAAAAGCGGCTTTTTCTTTTGCGCGTGCTTTAATCCAGCGCTTAAGAATAGCAAATTGCCGATAAAGAACAGGGCAAGAGTAACGGTGTTTCCATGGGGAATTATCCCAACAGCCTGTTTTGAGGTGAACAATAAGAATCCGTAATTTTTTATCAGGCGTGTTAGGAAAAGTGACGGTAACATCCAATCCATTACGTAACGTAGGTGTATTTTCTGATCCTATACTAAGCGCTACAAGATCGGGGTTTCGGTGAAGAATAAATTGTTTACGGGCAACGAGGGCTGTATGTTGGGGTATTGTATCGTTAGAGAGTAAAATCTGGTAAGTCGTTGTAGGGAATAGTCGTGTTAGAACAGCAACACTTCCAACTTCTTGGGCTGCAACGATATCGGATTTAAGACGAGCAGCATAAACAGCTAATGCTTGATAATCCTGTAATGAACGATAGGGACGATCAAGGGGGAGGTGATTTGATGGTGTGTTATCATCAATAAGCCAATCAAGGTTCCAAGTGCTGATACGTAAGAGTGTATGAGCATTTGCCTTTAAAGCAACAAGATTAAAAAGGAAAAAACTGACTACAAATAAACACACCAACCTATAATACATGAGGAATGCTGCTTTTATAGATTTACTCTTTTAAGGATTCAATAATATCTTTAATAGCGATATTTTTACGTGTTTGTTCATCTAAAATTGAAATTTCTCCTTTTCCGATATCGTAAAACCAACCTTGTAAAAACAAAGTGTTAGAAGCAAGACCTGCAGCAACTGCGGGATGTGTACGAAGATGAGCAAGTTGAAGGAGGACATTTTGCTCTGATAAGCAACGTACCATTGCAGGCCCAGAATCTTCTGCTTTAAAGGTACTGAGAGTTACAGAGCGTGCAGCTTCTGCATTGCGTAACCAAGAAGAAACCGTTGGCATAGAATCTAGGTGAGCTTCTTGAGGGTCAAGCAAGGCTTTCATGGCACCGCAATCAGAATGACCGCAGACGATAATAATAGAAACCTCTAAACCGACAACAGCGTATTCTATGGCAGAAGAAACACCACCAAGCATTTCTCCATAGGCAGGAACCAAATTGCCAATATTACGAAGGATAAAAAGGTCTCCCGGTTCAGTTTGAGTAATTAAACTTGGTGTAATACGACTATCAGCACAGGCTATAAACAAGATTTTTGGGTTTTGTGTATCGGAAAGATCTGAAAAAAGCTTCTCTTTTTCAGGAAAAACATGTGTATTAAAATATTCAACTCCTTGTAAAAGTGATAATAAATGATTCCGAGCTTCAACACATGTATGCATCGTTAGAGATTCCTACCTCCTTAAAAAATGGTTATTTTTTCAGTGTCTTAATCTAGATTTTCTAAATCTATGTGGTGACACTCTTGAATAGTTTGATCTGCTGGATGTCGGATAGGAGATTGGCGCAATTTAGGGGCATCTACAGGATGACGTGTAAAATCTGCACTAATAATCGCCAACTCTAAAAATTGGTCAGCCTGACGGCGTAAATCGTCTCCTATAAGGAGTGGAGATGATTTCATAGAGGAAGCAACAGAAACGCGGGTTCCTTGGCGTTGCACGGCCTCAACGACACAACGGAAATCAGAATTACCACTAAAAAGAACAGCATGGTCAATATGAGGGGCCATTTCAAGCATATCGACAGCGATTTCTATATCCATGTTTCCTTTAATATGGCGCTTCCCACTAGAATCGATAAACTCTCGCGCAGGTTTGGTAACAAGAAAATATCCATTGTAGGATAACCAATCTGTTAAGGGCTTAAGAGGAGAGTACTCTTCTGTGTCGGGAATAGCGGCATAGTAGTAAACACGAATGACATTTGTCCTGGTAGTGAAAAAATCAAGGAGTTTTTTATAGTCAACATTAAAATTAAGGCTACGTGATGCTGAGTAAAGGCTAAGACCATCAATAAAAACACAGGTCTTTTCTTCTTTTCTGAAAACGTAGGGTCTTTCTTCTTTTTTTAGGTTCATGGGTATGACTTTCTGTGTAGTTAAAGTAAGTGGTGGTATTTAAGTATTTCGTATTTTACGTGATGGAATGATATAATTCAAACATCATGAGAAAACTACGTTATTACTAGCTTATTTGTCAAGTTTTATCAAAGGAAGTATGAAAATCATGGGACAATTTCATCACGTTGTTATTGCGGTAGGTGCCAATCTAGAAGTAGGTGCCAATCTAGAACACGACAAAAAGAGTGCACGCGTAACATGTTTAGAGGCTGTTGCAACTATTCGTTCTATTCCTGGTGTAAGAGTTCTATCTGTTTCTCACTGGTATAAAAGTGCTCCTGTTCCACCATCAGAACAGCCATTTTACGTAAATGGTGTATTATCCTGTATTGTAAAACATGATCCGTCTCTTTTGCTTAGTTTTTTGCATGAAATTGAAAGAAATTGTGGTCGTGTTCGTTCTATACCGAATGCGCCTCGTACACTTGACCTTGATTTAATTACTTATGGTAGTTTATGTTTAAAGACACCGAGGCTGGTTTTACCTCATCCTCGTGCACATGAGCGGGCATTTGTCTTGGTGCCGCTAAGTGATATTTGTCCAGATTGGGTGCATCCTCAACTTGGATATGATATGTTACAGATGCTTGAGGCTGTTCAAGGGCAGGAAATTAAACGTCTTGAGATTTAATTTTCTCTCTCTATGTAGATGTATTATAATATTAGTAGATGTTGAATTAAATCTGAAGGGTGTTTTTAAATGGCTCGTGTTACTGTTGAAGATTGTGTTGAGAAAGTTCCTAATCGTTTTGAGTTGGTGGTCTATGCAGCACGGCGTGCACGTGATATTGCTCGTGGTGAAAATCTGACTATTGAACGTGATAATGATAAAAATTCAGTAGTTGCTTTGCGTGAGATTGCATGTGGCACAATCAAGACAGATTCTTTGTTGAAAGAGAAAGAGTCACCATGTTTTGTAGCGTGTGATGATGACTCTGATTTACGCGATGAAGAAGTGCAGGATTTGATAATAACGGGGACGGAGCAAAATATTTTTGGGCTTCATGATGTTTCGATTGAAGAAGAGGCTGATGATATTTCTGCAACAGAATCAATGTGATTGTTTAACTTTGTAAAGTGTGCACATGATTTATGTTGTATGAGAATGTATCAAAATACTGAACAAGTGTTGAGTTTCTTTTCTCTGGAGCTGGGGGATGAGGGCGGGAATATCTTGCGATAAGCTGCTCTCACGCTTTCTAACGTATGGCTCTAGAGAGGATAAAGCGTTAATACGTCGCGCATTTGAGTTTGCTTCCAAGGCGCATGCGCATCAGAAGCGTGATAATGGCGATCCATATATAACGCATCCGTTAGCTGTAGCGACAATTTTAGTTCGTTTTCAGCTTGATGTAGCCTCAATTTGTACGGCGTTATTACATGATGTTATTGAGGATACAGGGTTTACTTACGAAGATATTAAAACCCAATTTGGTTTAACAGTCGCTGATCTTGTAGACGGGGTTACGAAGCTAACACGTTTAGAGCTTCAGTCTGATAGGACAAAACAGGCAGAAAATTTTCGTAAACTTGTGTTAGCGATGTCTAAAGATATTCGTGTTTTGCTAGTAAAACTAGCGGACCGATTACATAATATGCATACGCTACACCTTATTCAAAATATTGATCGAAGGCGTCGTATTGCTCAGGAGACGTTGGATATTTATGCCCCTCTTGCTGAGCGTATTGGGATTGAGTGGGTTAAGGTAGAGTTGCAAAGCTTATCCTTTGCTCAACTGGAACCAGAAGCAGATAAAAGTATTCGATCGCGTTTGAATTATTTACGAGGACAAGGTGTGGGTGTTATTGAAGACGTAAAGCGTGAATTATTGTATCAATGTTCTGAGGCTGGCATTAAAGGGGTTCAGGTTTTTGGACGTGAGAAATCACCTTACTCAATTTGGGAAAAAATGCAGCGTCGTAATATGACGTTTGAACAGCTTTCTGATGTCATGGCTTTTCGTATTCTTGTTGATACACGTGAAGAGTGTTATGCGGTTTTGGGGGTTGTACATTCTGCATATTCAATGGTTGCTGGGCGTTTTAAGGACTATATTTCAACACCTAAAGCGAATGGTTATCAGAGTTTGCACACAGGGGTTGTGTTGCGTTCTCCTAGAAATCAGAAGATTGAAGTGCAAATTCGTACTCGATCTATGCATGATGTGGCAGAAAATGGTGTAGCAGCGCATTGGGCTTATAAAGAAGGTGTGGGTGTCCCAGAGGGTACACATGAAACTTTACCGCGTCGTCGTTGGGTGCAGGATTTCTTAGAAATACTTGAAATTTCTTCTGCGCCAGATGAGTTTTTTGAAAACACCAAACTAGAATTATATCAAGAACAGGTTTTTTGTTTTACGCCTAAAGGACAAATTATTGCTCTACCACAGAAGGCAACGCCGATAGATTTCGCTTATGCTGTGCATAGTCAGGTGGGAGATACATGTATCGGTGCTAAAGTAAATGGTCGTTTGGTTTCGTTGCGGTACCAGTTAAGTAACGGTGATCAAGTTGAGATTATGACGGCGCGTAGAGGGGGGCCGTCTCCTGAATGGGAAAATTTTGTTGTTACGGGGAAAGCGCGTGCCTGTATTCGGCGATATGTTATGCGAGAGCGACGCCAAGCTGCTTTGGATAAGGGACGAGCTATGTTGGCTAAGGCTTTTCGCCAAGAAAGTGTTGATGGATCAGACAAAGTTATTGAAACTGTTGTTAAGACGTTAAAGCAAAGCTCTCTTTCTGATCTCTATGTCGCTGTAGGTTCTAATATGCTGTGCCCGCAGGATGTTGTATACGCTGTGTATCCTGAATTAAAGCGTATAGAACGGGGACGGGTATTACGTTTACCCGCAAGAGGTAGAAGTTCTCTTTCACAAAAATCTGTATCAAAGCGTGTTTCATTGGTAGGACTGTCAGGTATTGCTGTGCATTATTCCGCCTGTTGTCATCCTTTGCCTGGGGATAAAATTATCGGTGTTGTGACGACAGGAAAAGGTGTTACGATTCACGTTTGTGATTGTCAGACGTTGGAAAGTTTTGCTATAACACCAGATCGATTTCTTCATGTTGATTGGGATTATGAGGCTGTAGCAAGTGGTGCTGAGGATACAGTTCTTATTGGACGCCTCAATATTGTGGCAGAAAATAATCCTACAGTTTTAGTGGGTATTACGAATATTGCCTCTCGCTATGATGCATCACTTGTGAATGTCAAAATTATTAACAGACAGAACGATTACATGGAAATTATTGTGGATTTACAAGTACGCGATCTTCCTCAGTTATCTTCTCTTATTCTTGGGTTAAAAGGGGTTCCTGGTGTTATGCAGGTGAATAGGTTTCGTTCATGACACTTATCGCCGTAGGGGTGGATTTATGTGATACGCGTCGGATAGAACGAGTCATACAACGTTTTGGTTTTCGGTTTCTTGAACGCATTTTTACGCCTAGAGAGAGGAGATATGCTGAAGCTTGTTTTGGTCAGGGGCGTATTGGTCGTTATGCGAAACGTTGGGCTGCAAAAGAAGCCTGTGCTAAAGCACTCGGTGTCGGTTTTTCTAAGGGGGTGACACATATCCAAATAGAGGTTGAAAATCTTTCTACGGGAGCACCGATACTGCGATTAACAGGAAACGCTCTTCGTCAATTAGAAACGATTACGCCAGTAGGATCTCTGTCGCAAGTTTTAGTGAGTTTAACTGATGAAATGCCTTATGCTTTTGCACAAGTGTTTATTGTAGCGCATGAGGTTTGATAATGATTTTGTATATCAAAATAAGAACGAATAAGGTATGATGTATGAGTAAAGCAGACCATATTCCTGTAGATACGAAACAATCTGTTTTTTCTAGTCAGGCTATTGGGGAATATGTTCGTACATTTGTTACTGTCATTATTATTGTTTTTGTAGTGCGGACATTTTTGTTTGAGTCTTTCGTTATTCCTTCGGGCTCTATGATTCCTACACTTCAGGTGGGTGATTATATTTGGGTTTCTAAATATACATATGGTTATTCACGTTATTCGTTTCCATTTTCTATGAATCTTTTTTCTGGTCGTCTATGGGAGGCAAAACCACATCGCGGAGATGTGGTTGTTTTTCGATTTACCAAAGATACTTCTATTAATTATATCAAACGTGTGATAGGTGTGCCAGGCGATCACGTTCAGATGATTAAAGGGCATTTATATCTTAATGGACAAATTGTGCCGTGTGTTAACCCGCATAATTATATCGCTTATGATGAAAATCATGTCAGTTTAACTGGGAAAGTTTGCACAGAAGAATTGCCGAGCAATGATGGTGGAAAAATTGTTAAACATGAGATCTTGAAGTTGACTGATAGAGGGGCGTGGAATAATACGCCTGAATATGTTGTGCCTCCAGGGTATTATTTTATGATGGGGGATAATCGTGACGATAGTGCAGATAGTCGCTTTATGGGAGATGATCCTAAAGATCTTGGTTTTGTTCCTTTTGAAAATCTTGTCGGTAAAGCGCAGCGTATTTTCTTCTCTGTGAGAGATGATCATTTAAATTGGCAAGTTTGGCATTGGGTTACAGAGATCCGTTGGTCACGTCTATTACAGAGTATCTAGTGATTATGGAAATATTGCCAGAGAGTATGTGTGCTTTGCAGAGGCAATTAGGATATGTATTTACTCGTCCGGAATTATTGCGAGAAGCCCTTACACATCGTTCTTGTGTCCATCAACAAGGAGTGAGGAAGCGCCAAAAAGAAACTGTAAACTCTAATGAACGGTTAGAGTTTATGGGAGATCGTGTTCTTGGTATGTTGATGGTGGAGTGGCTTTTAGATTGTTATCCAAAAGAACAAGAAGGGGAGCTTGCTCATCGGTTAGCGCATTTGGTTTCTCGCCCTGTGCTTGCCGGTATTGCAGAACAACTTGAACTGCAAAATGTATTGCTTGTCGCTATGCATGGTGTACAGATGACAGCCAAAATTATGGCTGATGCGCTGGAAGCTATTTTGGGGGCTGTGTTTTTTGATGGGGGGCTTGAACCAGCACGTGTAATCGTAAGGCGTTTTTGGAAAGAAGCCTTGAATGCACAGGCTTCTCCACCAAAAGATCCTAAAACGGCTTTGCAAGAGTGGCTTCTAGCACATGCGCAAAGCCTACCTGTCTATGAAGTTATGAGTGTTAGTGGTTCAGATCATGCGCCACTTTTTGTTGTACGCGTAACAGCGTGTGGGCTATTTGCTGAAGGAAATGCCGGAGGTAAGAGAAAAGCAGAAAGTATGGCAGCTTCTGTTTTGCTTAGTAAATTACAAAGGAATGGAAAGTAGAGCATTATGGTAGTGGGGTATTATTAAAGTGACACGTTGTGGTTTTGCTACTTTGGTAGGGGCACCTAATGCTGGAAAATCTACCTTATTGAACAAAATGGTGGGTGCAAAACTTTCTATTGTTTCTCCAAAAGCGCAAACAACACGCTTTCGGATTCTTGGTATCCTTATGCGAAAAGAGAGCCAGATTTTATTGGTCGATACGCCAGGTATTTTCCGTCCACGACGTATGTTTGATAGGGCTATGGTGACGGCTGCTTGGGAGGGGGCAAAAGAGGCTGATATTGTTCTGTTATTAGTGGATGTCAGGTCAGGTTTTACAGCTGTTGTTAGAGATATTATAGAACGTTTAAAACAAGCTGGGCGTAGGGTGTGGTTGGTACTTAATAAAATTGATCTTGTACGTTCAGATGTTCTTTTACCGTTGACCGCTGCTCTGACAGAAAAGATAAAAGTTGAGCATGTTTTTATGATCAGTGCTCGTAAGGGGAATGGTGTTGAAGACTTACTGGATCAACTAGCGGATGATTTACCAAAAGGGCCTTATTTATATCCTGAAGATGATTTGACGGATCTTCCAGACCGTCTTTTAGCAGCGGAATTAGTACGTGAACAAATTTTTATTCAATCTCACAAAGAGGTACCTTATGGTGTTACTGTGGAGACTGAAAGCTATAAGGAGCAAGGTGATGGTTCTGTGCGCGTTGATGTTGTGATTTATGTTTTACGCTCGGGGCATAAGGCTATTTTGATTGGAGCAAAAGGACAGAAAATTCGGCAAATTGGTGAAAATGCTCGTAAACAACTTTCTCGTTTGTTAGAGAGGCCATGTCATCTTTTCTTGAATGTTAAGGAGCGTTCTGGGTGGGATAATGAACATGCGAGATTACAAGCAATCGGTCTTGATGTTGTATCTGCGTGAGTAAGAAATATTTTGATAATGTCTTTTTGGAAAAAAAAGTTATTAAGACGTTGTTGGGTGTCTTATTGTGAGAGATTTATGTGACATACGCATGAGTTTGTGGCATTATAGTAGGCAATAAAGTAAGTTATTTGTAAGAGAAGAAAATCTAGGTAGGTGTTGGTAAGTCTCTCTTTGTAAGTAGATGGGTTAATGAGTTAGTTTTCCTCATGCGTAGCCGCAGCGAGAACGTCTTCTAATGAAACCGCGTCTTCTTTAAACATACCAAGTCTTTCTGCTTCAGCGGGCGTCACAGCAACAAGAACACCCGGCATATCCGCGTCAGCCATATCGTAAGATATTTTGACACCAAGACGTTTCTCAAGAAATTCAAGTTCTTCAGGTGTGTAGTCAAGAGAGTGATCTGTTTGTTTTTGTTCCATATTTTTAAAGGTCTCGTTCTTATTTTTAGGTAAGATATTTCGCACCGCGTGCACATAGACTATAAGAGAGACGTATTCGTAAAGCGCTCTCACTACATTCAAGGGCACAAAACAGGAAAAAACGACTCCTTTTAATTTTTGAAAACTATTTTTGCTTTTTATCTAAATCGCTCAAAAGCTCTTCACCTTTAGCGAAGCTGTCCCTGTCATATTCTGTAAAACTGATATACGTGCTGGGTTTTGGTTTTCCAGCTACTCTATAAAGTGAATCGGCAATATCTTTCGCAATGGCGCGTTTTTGATCTGCACTTAATTTTCCAATTTTTACATCAACATAAGGCATTGTGACTCTTTCATATCATTTACGAGATAAAAAACGCTTCTCCATAAGGCACATCAACGAAAAATCATCAAAGAAGTGCAGGGGAGTTCTATCGCTTTATACTGTACAGGCTTTAACGTGTTATAGCAACGATAAAAGGGGTGTTTGAAAAAAGGGACCAATGTTCTATAGTGAACGATCTGTTCAGAATAATTTTGCGTAAGAATTATATCAATCGTTGCTCAATCGACGAGAGTTCTTACCTTTTCCAAGAAACGCGTTTGAACACTACAAAACTGACAGCCGTGCGAGGTAGTGAGATTGTGTTGCTTTATCAATTTCCATCATATCCATAGCCGCTTGCGCTGTCATATTCATCTTTTGCATTAAAATCTTAATACTCCGTAGCTGTTCTTCAACACGTCCCTCAGCACGTCCTTCCACGCGCCCCTCAACACGTCCTTCTTCGAGGGCTTTTGCTTCTCTTTTAGCGAGAAAATTTTCCATCAAATCGCACATAGCTGAAACTCCTTGTTCTTTGCCTTTGAAATAATCAACACGCTTCGCTAATTCCTTGTAGTGAATTTTCTCCGCATCGGGCTCAAAAAAATCTTGCATCAACTTCCCTAGAGCTTCCCTAGAGGCGTCATTGTTACCCAGCGTATTTTATTGAATATTACTCAGATTTTGGTAGGGCTGTTTGTGTGATGTTTTCAATTGAGAATTTTTGTTGATTTATGATGGCGTCGATTTTAGAAGCCTCTAACCCTGCCTCTAATAATTGCTGACGCAATAACGCGATACGTTGTTCAAAAGCCTCACGTGCTTGTGTGACACCGTCAATAATAAATTGAGCATTAAAATCATCGGCGAGATCATAAAATTGAACATTGGACACACATTGAGCAAACCATGGAAAACGAATAGCCACCTCTTGTAAAGCTAAGGTTCCGTGCGCTTGTTTAACGCCTCTTTCACTCAAATAAACCGTGCCTTGAATATTGATAAAACGATGTTTATTCAACACCCACTGAATATCTGTATAACCATTACGCCAGCTGGCATTGTGATAATGTTCCTCGAGTAATTTTGTGTCGAGATCAAAAACAATCAAACAACGATCCATAAACGACTCCTTAAATTTTTATCAGAATGATAAAAGTGATACATGTGTATAAACTGTATAAACAGCTTTTATTCTTCCCCCTCTATAACGAAATTGAGTTCTTGTTGTTGAGGAGGGGGGATATAGTCGTTATAAGAGAGCTGGCGGAGGTTTTCCAAAACGTCGTAATCACTTTTTCCTGTGTGTGTGGCGTTTTTGGC
>JAFVHT010000037.1 GCA_017474285.1 Acetobacter sp. | reverse complement strand
GCCCCTTTTTCAAGGGCATATTTATCTAACATACTCGCATGATACCGCGCGCGTTTAGGGCTTGCCCCTTCGCTTGCGCGTTGCACTTCACAATTATAGAGCTTGCCTTTTGCGTCAGTCGCCAAAACATCAAAACGCACGCCGCGCCCGTAAAGATTGCTTTCGCTTCTTTGTGTGATGACTTCCTTAACGATAATATCCTCACGTTCTAACACAAGACGTAAAATTAACGTCATGCTTGGAATATCACCGTCAAGACAAACTGAAAAAAAACGTGTCATCAATCAAACGAAATTGTTCGATAATCTCTAAATATTCACGCGGAAATCGTCGCTTATCGCTCATCTCTTTCTACTCGGCTCCTACTGCCCGCACAAATCAAAATATCGTCTTTTTGTAAAAAGTGAAAAGATTTCACTTTTACAGAGAGGGGGGGATACAAATTTCACATCATCAAAATTTAACGCGTTGTAATCAAGTGTAATATTATTTGCCCTTAATACAGGTATCCCGTTTTGTTCTCTTGTTTCATCACCTTTACTCTATGTTATACCTCTTACTTTTTCCACACCCTCAGAGCAGAGACGTTCTATCATGTAATAAATGTTCGTCATAGAAGCTTTATCCCTACTTCCCTGTTTACTCTATTTATAAGGGCGATGAACGCACGTGAGCGTGTGTTTGTTCTTGTTGTCGCTGTGAGTAAAAGGTTTGAGAACTGATAGGCGTTTGAGATTGCAGAGGGAGAGTTTTGCCAAAGTGAACAGGCATTTCAAGCCCAAGCGCTTCGGCTATTTTCGTTAAAGCCTCTGGCGTGGGATTGCCAGCGCCTAAAAGAATGCGGCAGAGTTCTTTACGACGTATTTTCGTTTTATGCTCAAGTTCTGTTAAAATTTTAGCACGAGCGAGAACGTCTAAAGCATCGCCAAGGCTGTGTAAATCCTCCGATCTATTTTCAAAAGCAGCGTTTAAAAACTCTTGCATAGTGCTTTTATCTGTCAGGTATTCCGCTGCATCGAATGGGGTTGTTTTTAGACCTTTTTTTCGTTTGTCATGGCTTTAACCCTCTTACTCTTCTGGTTACTCCTTTGGCCATTCTCAATATCCCGAAGAGTTTTTTGTGTTTCTTTTTGGCTTTACGGTTTTTTAGCCTTTATTTCTTTTGCTTTGAGGTCTCAGTGTTAAAATTAGCAAAAGCATGGGCTGTAATTGTTACACTCGGCATAGACAACAGCCCTCCAAAAAGAAGAGGCACAGTATTTGAAATCGATACAGGAAGGCGACCATATTGATCGAAGTTCCCTACTGTGAGCCGATTAACCCATAATTCAGTACCAAGCAAGCCTTTACAATTGGTGTAATTATAAGGTCCCTCTTGACAAAAATTCTCCAACATAAAAACTTGTGCATCTGTAAGATGCCAAGGACGAACACCAGGAGTACCTTCTGCCGCTAACACTTCTGCAGCCGCATTTGTCGTATTCTGTAACTGTTGCTTCGCGACATAAATCCGTGCCAAATTGATACCGATCGCCACAAAAAGCACTAACACAGGTAAAGACAACGCAAAAATCAGTGCCACTGTCCCTTTTTCATGTAGAGTAATTTTTTTAGGATAATCACCCCTTATTGCACCCCCATACATTGCTGTTGGTTGTTCATTTGGTTCTCATTCACTGTAATTCTCACAGTGTGGGTCATTCCGCCAGTACCAGCCCTACCTCCAAAATATTTTTGCGCCCAATAGGTTAAATAGGGTTGGGTATAGCTAAAAACGTACATCGTCACACGATTATTCGTCTGTATCGGGGGTGTAATACCGATTCTCTCAACATTAAAATTATTTTTTAGAAAGGCACCTTTATCCCATTGTATAAGCTCTTGTACCGCAGCATTGCGATTAACAAGACACTGCCCCATCAAATTAGGATCACTTGTATCGCCTGTTTCAAGGTAATATGCGACATCTTCAGCGACTTTTTGCACTTCAACCGCTGTGACACACTGCCAAAATATCTCTATAGTCCCAACAACGAGTGCTACAAAGAGGGGAAATACCAAAGCAAATTCAATAGAACTAACACCTTTTTATGCCCCTTTTCCCTCACAATGTCGGCGTTCCTGTATTTTACGGCAAAAGTTACGATAAAGACGAACCCTCAACATAGAAAACACCTTCCCCTAAAATAAACACAACAACAATAAAAGCAAACCACCCTTTAAACCGCGTTTTCTTACTCTACCTCCCCCGTATTCCTATTACCTATTCCTCTGATCCCTTTAACACCCTCTTAATATAAATCTCTTAAATACAGATTTTAATCCTTAAAATTTTAATACTTAATATAGGAAAAATCTCACATTTCAAAGCCCCTACAAAGAATTTGACATAGAACAGCTTTAACGGCTTTACACTAGACGGAGATTATATTTTCGTCATAACACATATACTATATATGTATTATACATGTTTTTTGAGAAATAAAAATAAAAATTTAAAAAGGTTGATTCGGTTCGATCTTACCTTCTTTTTCGTCTTTTTATTTTAGCTTTTTGTCTCGCTTTGCCTCTACAAGATAACAATAACACGCTCTCTTCTTAAGAAAAGTTCTTAAAAAGAGAAAACCCTCAAATTTATTTTTAGCAATTCTATCTTTTAGGCGGAACGTAAGAATGATCGATACGGATTGTTGTTATTTCCTGACCATCAAACATTTGGGGAGAAGAATTTTGCGAACTTTGCACATTTTGGGAAGTTTGTGAATTTTGCTCTGCTTGAGAGGCAGCTGTTTGCGCCCCCATCGGTAAGGAATGTTGTGACAATTGTTGTGAAGAAGCAGAAAGAGGTATTTCTGTCGCTAGTGGCGGTTGTCTCTCTGTAGATTGCCCTTGTTGTGCCTCGCTTTTTGTTATAGGCGTTGGTGTTATCGGTACTGGCGTTATAGGCGTTGAGGAAATAGGTTCCGATTGTATAGAAACAGGTTTTATAGCGTCTGTTTTTATAGAATCGGGCTTGATAGGCACTGGTTGTGCGGTAAAAGACTCGCCAGAGTTTCCAAAACCTCCCGATGTTTCCAACATAGAAGGAGGCATTGAATCGATATGCGAAGAGGCGGGTTGCTGCGTTTGTTGAGGCGATGGTACACGGGCTAAAGTTTCTTCCTGCACAGGACCACGCGGAGAGGATTGAAGAGAAATTTGAGACGGTTGCACTGTTTGCAATGGTTGTGCATTCCCTCCCCCGTCATTGATAACAATCTGATTTTTTGAGGGTCTAAAATATTTTTGAAGGAGTCTTTGCGCGCGTCTTCTTCTTGATGTCATTTGTGTCGAGTACATATCTTCAGAAAATTCGGGTTGAGAAGTAGGACTAGCCGATTCTAAAGACATATTAGAAGGTATATCAGAGGATATGTTAGAAGGCGTATTAGGGAATGCTACACCATGTTGTTGGGCTAACATTTTTCGAATATAAGCAAAATCTGCGCTAATTTTAGGTGTCGCATCTCCGGATCTTGCCAAAGGTTCTAATGTGTCATACGCCAAATCATAACGCCCACTGAGGGCATAAGATAAAGCCAAATTTACTTGTGCAGAAAGAAGCAAGGGATCAAGCTTCATTGCTTGATAATAGGCAGCTTGTGCCGATTGATGATCACCCACTGTGTCATACGCAATCCCTAAATCAACCCATACTTTCGGATCACGCGAGGCTTGAACAGAGAGTTCTTTTAATTCCTTTACCGCTTCTTGCGGATTGGTATGAAGCATAACACGTGCTAAGCCTTTATGCGCTTCTACATTTGAAGGGTCTTGGCGCAACACATCTTGATAAAGGAGTACCGCTGGTTGATAACGACGGAGCTGGGCATTAGCACGCGCTAAAGCTAATAATGTTGGCACATCTTCAGGGTGGTTACTCACATAACGGCGTAAAAGTCGCAGAGCCGGCATAGAAGCACCATGATCCATTTCAATACGCGCTGTCAGTAAGTCTTTTTTCTCAACATTATTCTGATTCGCACACCCTGCAAGCATAAGGGTTATTATACTTGCAATAACACCGTAGTATCGCCCTCCCCGTAACCAATAAAACCTATACCCGCACATAAAAGAAACCTAGCCCCCAGCACTCGCTTTAGCCGCCAAGAAGCCTAATATAGCGGGTGCCATAAGAATAATAAACAACACCGGCAAAATAAACAGAATCATCGGGATTGTCATCAAAGCAGGAATTTGAGCCACTTTTTCTTGAAAGCGCAAAATAGTTTCTTTTTTAGAATCGTCGGCAAGAGTGCGAAACGCCTCCCCCAACGGCGTGCCAAGTTCAATAGATTGAATTAACACAGAAGAAATCTGTTTCATAATCGGTAAGCCTGTCCGCCGCGCAAGCATACGGAAAACCTCAATGCGATCTGGGATAACTTGGAAGTCTTGCACCGTTAGTTTCAATTCTACAGCGACAGCAGGGTGTAAGAGTTCCATTTCATTAGCAACACGCGCAATAGCCACTTCAGCGGGCATCCCTACTTCCACACAAATCACCATTAAATCAAGCGCATCCGCCATGCCTTCCTGTACTCTTGCGACATATCTTGAACGCCAACGCGACATAACCATATCAGGGAGAACCAAGCCTAAAATAGGGAAAGCCATCGGAAAAGCCCAATTCCCAAACAAAAGTCCACAAAAAATAAAGAGAAAAATCCCTCCCACAAGCGAACAAAGCTTTGCCCCTAAAAAACGATAAAAAACCTTGGAACCGATACCAACTCTGATCGTATCAAGCGTTTTTTGTGAAACAAGTTTCTTTTTTTCGACCCATACCCCCAAATCTTGAAAGAAAGTCTGTGCTTGCTCAGAAAAGTTTTGTGGCGCCCCAAAAGATCCTTCTTTGAGCAGATGAACTGATTTTTTTAACTTAATGAGGCGTTTGTTCCGCACTTCTTGACGCGCCATTGAAACATATAGAAAAAACCCCAATAAACAAAACAGTAAAAAAATCACTATTCCTAAGACCATCGCAGCACCCTATTTCGTAATACGCCCGATTAACCACCGAATACAATAGAAACCAAAACACCACAAAGCAACGGCGACGCCTAGAATGATCTTTCCTGTTTCACTTTCAAACATCGGATTAAAATAAACAGGATCTTCAAGAAAGACCATCATGACAACACAAATCGGTAAGCCTAACAAGATATAGCTTGTCATACGCGCTTCCCCTGTAGCAGCAATACCTCTTTTCTGAACTTCCAATCTATCACGCACCGTTTTTTCAACGCCCATCATAACATCGGCAAGCCCCCCCCCTGCCGTTGCCTGCAAAGCAATGACCACCGATAAAAACGCATAACCCGGCAACCCAACGCGCCGACTCATCATCGAAAAAGAAGTCGGCAAATCAGTACCAATGGCAACTTCATCCATAACCCCTTGGAAAAGACTTTTTGTCGGTTCCGGCATTTCAAGAGCTACCAATTGAAGAGATTTATTTAAAGGTGTCCCCACGCGTAAAGCCCTTACAAGCAAACCAACCGTTTCAGGGAGTTGATCGCGCACTTTCTTGAGATATTTCGTGTTGAGCATGGTATAAAATTGACGAACAATAAAAACCCACCCTCCAATCCATGCCAGTGCCATGATGCTTCCTAAAAATTGCAAGGCAATCAAAAAAACAACCGCCAAGGCGCCAAAAGCTATCATCAAAACTTTTTTATTATCCGTAACAATATGTTCTGCTACACCAAAATTAAGGACTTTATACAAAATAAAATGCCAAGCGTTTTGCGAGGCATCCGAAAATGAAATCCCCATTTTTGTTGTTTGAACATGTTTGTTCAGAAAAGAACGAAAGTGAAGCACATGCCGATCAATTTGTATACGCCGCGTTTGCTCCCTGACCAGTGACTGATAAATCCACGCACCTGCCCCCATATAAGCCATAAAAACTATAGCAGCGAGTACGATTGCTGTGTTACTCACACTCTTAAATCCCCATTTTCATTTTTTCTTGAGTCATCATGATATTTTTCCACTCTTTATCTTTATTAAAATAAATGAGTTTTCCCCAAAAACTAGGTTGGGCATCGGAAACTTGATAGTGTGATTTCAAGCGCCCATTCTCATCTTCCCCCTCAAATTTAAGGCGGAAAAGATCGTTAATGGTCACAACTTCGCCTTCCATACCCGCAATATCACTCACCTGTAAAATACGCCGTCCGCCATCACGTTGACGCCCAATTTGGATAATCATATCCACCGCCCCAACGATTTGCCGACGAATCGCCGCTTGTGGCAGCGAGGTCACCGCCATCATCACCATACTTTCAAGACGCCCAATAGCATCACGTGTGGTGTTGGCGTGGATGGTGGACATACTGCCATCGTGGCCTGTATTCATGGCTTGGAGCATGTCAAACGCTTCACCAGCACGGGTCTCTCCGATGATAATGCGGTCAGGCCGCATACGCAAAGCGTTACGCACAAGGTCACGCTGGTTGATTTCCCCTTTCCCTTCTAGAGAAGGTGGGCGTGTTTCCAAACGCACCACGTGAGGCTGTTGCAACTGAAGTTCCGCCGCGTCTTCAATCGTCACAACGCGTTCATCAAACGAAATAAACGAGGAAAGCGCATTCAAGAGCGTTGTTTTTCCCGAACCTGTTCCCCCAGAAATAATAACGTTCAAACGGGCATTTGAAGCGATTTCTAAAATTTGTGCCACAGCCTGCGTGCAAGACCCAAATTCCACCATTTTTGAAAAGTTAATTTTCTTTTTGGAGAATTTACGAATAGACACATAAGGACCATCTAATGCCAAAGGCGGAAACACCACGTTCACACGCGAACCATCTTTCAAACGTGCGTCCAACAATGGACTTGATTCGTCAACGCGCCGACCAATATCCGTTGCAATACGTTGACAAATCATCATTAAATGGCGCGCATCACGAAATTTCGTGTTGGTGAGCTCAACTTTCCCGCGTCGTTCAACAAAGGTACGCTCGGGTCCGTTAATAAGAATATCGTTAATACTTTCATCTAATAACAAAGGCTGAATCGGTCCCAACCCTTTAATATCGTTCACAAGGTCAAGAGCAAGTTCTTTTTGTTCTGTCTCGTTGAGATAAATACGCTCTTTTGTAGCAATCTGTCCCACTACTTGCCGAACAGTTTCCGTTAATTGTTCTGTTGAAAGAGGTAAAACAAGCGCAGGATCCAATTGAGATAAACAAAGGTTACGCAGACGGAGCCATTGCTCTTTCGAAATCCCTTTTATAGAAACAACCTCAGTTTCTTTCTCTTCTTGCGGAGGTTCTGGTGCTTTTTGATTCGCCTGATCTGGGGTATGTGTTGCAGTCGTCGGGCTAGGGCTAGCCGTTTGGGCATTGCCACTTACTGAAGCTGATTGAGAAGTGTTTCGCCTTATAGTCCCGGCAGCGTGTTGAGTCTCTTGAGAATTACTTTGAGGCGTTGGCGCATAAGAAGGCTGCGACAGTGGCTGACGCGTTGTTTCTGTAGGCGTTTCTTTAATACGTTTGAGGCGATCAAGCCTTCCACCAGTTTCCACCATGTTATCCTCTCTTCAAGAACGAAAATAGTGACCCTAACACCCCTGTAGAACGTGCCGATTTGCCTGTATGAATCAACAACGCTGAACTGATGATTTTCTGTATAGAAGCACGATATTTAGCGTTACGTTCAACCAATGGTTTCCCGTTAATTTCAGCCTCTCCACATTCTTTCGGCATATACGGGATGACCACATCAGGGGTTGTATCCAAACTGCTTGTAACTTCTTGCATTGATAATGTTCCCGGACGCCCAAAATTATTCAGCACAAAAAACGATTTTCTTAAGAGAACATCTTTTTGCAAAGCCGAAACAACACGCAATGTATCACGCATAGACACCAACGTTGGATCCATCACAAAAATCAATTGCTGTGCTTCGGCCAAAAGGGCTTGGTAAACCTCCCCATCGTACCAATTCGATTCAACCAACACAAAGTGAAATTGAGCACGCACCTGTGTCAGAAGCGCACCAACAGCATCACCCGTAATAAAAGGATGCTCCATAATCGGGTTAAACGAGTTCAAAATAGAAAGCCTATCGGAGACCTCTTGCAAAGAGCTTTGCACCAACACAGCGTCAATACGTTCGGGGGCGGCTAATAAATTACCAAAACCTGTTGTTGTTTCTTCCGCATTGAGCAAAATACCTAATTTACTCGCCTGAAGGTTAAAATCAAGAAGAAGCGTATGTCTTTTCAGCACTTGAGCAAGATACCACGCCAAATTGGTAAGAAGCGTAGAACTCCCAACCCCATCGCGTACCCCTGTAAAAAGAACAACAGACGCACCACTTGCTACCTCACGTCCGCCTTCTTGACCATGGAGAACAATATTCCCGAAAATACGGATAACAAAGGATTCTACCAATGGGCGATACAAATATTCTGTAACGCCCAAACCGTGGGTCATGGTGCGGTAAAAGTTAATATCCTCACGATCCCCCACAACCATCAAAACAACTTGAGGGTGGATCGTCTCTTTAATTTCACGGACGGTCGCAATAGGGTCTGTCGCGCCAGCAATATCAATAATAAGGTAAGGCGGCACATTGTTCTTTTTGAGATACTCTAAAGAGTGTTCCAAGGAAGAACGCATCAACACGCCTTCACCCGGACAAATCGCATCAACAAAGTTTTTGAACAAAGATTCCGCTTCAGCTCCTTGAATCAAAATTAAAACGCGTTTACTCGAATCTATTTCAGCCATAAATGTCACTCACCCTACAAAATCACGATACACACGCAACACACCCTAAATCTCGCACGAACTATGGCATGAAGCAGCACGTGTAAAATATACTTGATCCTTGATCTATGTATCCTTGATCTATGTCTCTATGCGCTCTCTATCCTAACCCTAGACTCCCTTAAAGAGAATAAAAACCTCTCTTGAGGAAAGCAAAACGACCCAAACTACCTATAAACCGATCCTACGCCAGCACCATTACCACCATGATTTTGCGCACTAAACCCACCCAAATTGGGGAAAGGACGCAGTTTGTCATCACGCCAACGTTGCACGGCTTCAGCCGCATGGTGTCCATCTTCGGTGTAACGCGGACGACCAGAAATAAGATCACTTTTTCGTTCAACCATAGCAGCGATATTCGCCTGATACACCCCTTTAGGACGCCAATGGTAGGGCAAATCCAACGGATCTAATGGGTCCTTAACAACACCTCTATAAGCGATCATTGTATTAGATTCACACCCCGCCACAAATGGCAAAACCATCGCTAATAGAACAAATTTCCGTAAAGAAGAGGAAGATAATATCGACATCGCCCACTACTCCATAATAAAGCCGACATTATTAACATCAACTTTTTGCCAAGGCTGCCGTTTACTAACATCGGTTTGGCTTTGATGCATTAAAAAGACTTGATCAACCCCACGTGGTGGACGCCAATCTTCGTCAGGCGTATGGAGCTCCCGCTCATTATTAACAGGCTTCACCAAATAGGGTGTCACAATAATGACAAGCTCTGACATATTGTCTTTGAAGTTTGAGGATTTAAACAATGACCCTAAAATCGGAATATTTTTTAACCATGGCATCCCCGACGTATCCATTGAAGCCACATCTTGTAACAACCCAGCAATCACAAAACTCTGTCCACTACCTAATTCTACGGTGGTATCAGCACGCCTCATGGTAATCCCGGGAATAACCATAGAAGAGTTGGTATTCATCGACTTCACCGTATAGCCCCCCGTTGAGTAGTCCAAAGCACTGACTGATGGGCGTACGTGTAAACTAATTTGTCCGTTCGCTAACACAGTCGGCACAAATTCAAGCTGAATCCCATATGGTTTGAACGAAATCATTGGTGTCCCTGTATAGTTTGAAATCGGCACAGGAAATTCACCACCCACCAAGAAGCTCGCGGGCTGTCCGCTAATGGTTGTTAAATTTGGCTCAGCCAAATTACGTACCAAACCATCAGTAGCTAACGCCGTAAAAACAGTGGATAATTTATTGGCATTCTCCGCAATAGCGATGGATCCAACCCCTTCTGTCAAAACGCCAATCAAAGCCATGTTACCCAGCGTGTTGACAGATTGCCAATTGATCCCAAAATCACGCACAAGAGAGCGATCCATTTCTAAGATCCGAACGTGTAAATTAACCTGTATAGATCCTGGTACTTTCATATAGTCAGCGACATAACCATTCGCGCCAACCATAGAGCGTGTGCGATCAATAATTTTTTGCGCTGCTTCTGGGTTGGGTGCTTCGCCCTCAAGAGCAACACCATCAGGTAACGGCTCTACACGTACATGCGGAGATTTAGCCGCAACGCCATTTTTTAAGACACTCGTCTGATATTGCGAGGGGGTTACTTTCACCGCATAACGCGCCACTCTTTCCCCAGAAGGAGAAACGGCTTCAATTACTGTATTCCCCGGTTTCAGACCAAAAACAAAGAAACTTCTCGGTCCAGCAGAATGCACAACAACCAAGTTAGAATCGGCAGAAAAGAGACGGGAAACATTCTGTTTTAAGAGAATCATGCGCCCCATTCCCACTTGCAGCACAAGTTCATCTTCAACGTGTTGAGTCGTTGATTTAGAAACCGATTCGTGAGAAACTTGTATCCGATTTTGTGCGTGCTCTTGACTCTTTTCTACGCGTTGTTTTTGTTCTTTTTCGGCAACCAAAGCAGCAGGTACCAACGCATGCACATTAAGCGCCCGTTCTAACGCAGAGGGTGCCTGTTTTGAAGCCAGTTTCTTTTCAATTTTCTTATCAGGAACTTTCTTATCAGGCGCCTCTTCAGAAAGCGTTTTACTAGAAGCAACCTGATGGATTTCAGTTACTTTTTCAGGAGCTTTTTCTGCTACTTTCTCTGGCGCTTTTTCAGCCACTTGCTCCGGTACCACTTTTGGAGATTTTTGAGGTTTTATTACCTCAACCTTAGAGACTTCAGCTTCTAGCTTAACATCAGACTTTATTTCTGGGTTTGTTTTTTGGAGATTCCTATTACCATTTGGCTCATTACCATTTTGCCCGCTATTATCTAGCCCCGCCCCTCGATCCGTTTTTACATCAAGTTTTGCAACATTTCTTGTATCACGCTTTGTATTTCTTGTTGAAGAAGCCAAATGCGTGGAAGAGGTTGAAGACGTTTCTGTATCCTCTAAAGCACTTCTTAAAGCCTCTTCTGGGTCTTCTCCATGTTTTGAAGAGATTTTCCCCTTAAAAGGTTTACCCACAATTTGCGTTTCAAAATTTTGAACAGAACTTGTCCCCTGTTTGTTAACAGGTTGTTCTACCGGTAAAGCCTGCGCAAAACTACGCACCGTATCCAATGTAGAAGCAGGCACCATAACCGCAGCACATAATAAAAATTTCCATCGCAGTGTTTTAGACATTGTTTTAGACATCCTACCCCCCCTATCAAAAAATTCATCTTTATCGCCTCTATTCATATCTATCGACTTATCATAGCAACGATAAGCAGAAACCCAATTTTAAGCTTTTTTAAGACTCTTAAAGCTACACATAACGTTACGCATTCTCAACAAAATATTTTCAAGTATCATAACCCAAAAACAGAGTAACGTAACATGTTTTAATAATTTTCCTCTTTTGTTTTCACATTTCCATTGTAAACAAACACTGGTCCTAAAAAACCAAAAGCTTGACTCTTTTTTTCACTATCTGTGTTAGCCAGTACAGAGCGCAGTATCAAAGAAATAACCCCTTTATTCATACCCTGAGATAATTTTATCGCATCTTCAGGTGTTACCTCTAGAGTAACCAATACAGGCGTATCAGGATTCTGAGTAGCGGTTACGACAGGTTGAGGCCGTGCCTGTTGTGGTGAAGAACCAGGTGCTGAAGGCCCTTTGGGTACCACTTTGACTTCTGCCCCTAAACGATGATCAACTGCAAGAATACGAATATTCGTTAAAAGAACTCTTGCTACTTGTGCATTAGCATTCCGCATAACAACATCAACATGTTCCCCGGGCTGAATAAAACGATCCACAGCATTTTGAATCTTTACCGCAAGACTCATCGCCGTTTTGCCGGGAGGAAGTGCATAAGCCAAGAAATCTGCATCCCCGGGCGCTACCAAATCTCTCTTAAAAAGAAAAGAGCCCGCTGGTATAGAAGAGCGTAAAACATCTCCGTCAACATTTTGTGATGTTAACACGTTATTCTGCGAATGTTTTTCCCATTTAATTCTTTTCCATACTAAATCGGTGCGCGAATCAACCCATTCACCCACTTTTAAGTCACGCTTTGTTACATAAACGTTGACAAAGGCAGGATAAGGCGGAAGCGCTGCAGGTTTAATCGAATGAATAAACACCAATATCCCTAAAAGACCCACCCCAATAAAAGCAATAAGCATAACTTTAGGATTCATAGTTCACCCATAAAAAAACGTTATAAAAAACCCCACTGCAATCGCCACACCATAAGGCAAGGGCGCCCTTTTTTGCAAGCGCCATCGTTCTACCCGCCAAATACGTTGTACCTCAATCCACCACCCTTTTCGTACAGAATCATAGAAAGATTGAGAATCTATAAACCGAGTTTTAAACGCTTCCTTATTCTCTTGTAAAGTATATATAACAGATTTTTTATCATTACACCCTCTTTTTTCTTTTTTTTTGTTTTCCCTTTTCTTAAAACGTCTTTCTCTAAAACGAAGCAAAAGGTAAATGAGTGCAAGTATCCCACCAACAAGAGTAATATTGATAATATAATCTTTTTGTTGGAGAGGCGTTAAAAGCAAAGCTGAAGAGGCAATAAGTTTCACATCACCGCCACCTATAAAACCTATAAACCACAATCCAAAAAAGAGGCAAAAAATAAGAAAAGCCCCTAATGCCGAAAACAGCACGGGACTCATAAAAGTCAAAAAAGAGGGCACAGCTTCAACAGGATTCCCAAAACCCCTCCCCAGACTCCTTCCCAAATTTTCAAGACTCAGGCTTTCAAGACTCCCAACGTTATGAACATGAGCATCAAAAAAAACTCGATAAAAAAACACGCCCCCATCGACGAGACCTAAGAAACAAAAAAGCCCTATAAACGCGTAGGGAATAACATTCGGGATAAGACGAAAAGAAAAATCCGATAAAATCGCCACAAAAAAAAGAATTAAAGAACAAAGAAGCGTCGTTACTTCTATAACAACGCTTCCTGGAAAACTCATCTCTAAAAGACTCACACCTAAACCGATGTTCTTAAGTTTAGTAGTTGCCCCAAGATTGGGCCAATACACCGTAAGCGAGATAGTAGAAGAAGTTTTGTAGCTGCAGCCCAACTGAAGAAACAGCCACAATGATAAAGCAAGCAATAAGAGCAGCGATTAAGCCATATTCAATCGCCGTAACACCACGGGTATCACGCGCAAAACGTAAACGAAGACCCGAAAAATATGTTTGAATTGTTTCTTTACTCATAAGCCCCTCACATATAAGAAAAAAAAAAAAACAAAGCCAAAAAAGAAATTCTTCTACCCCAAAATTGACTAAAACAGTCGTAACACCCAAAAAAAAACCTTGCCAGAAAACCACCGCCAGAAGGCTCATAAAAGTGTTGTTACTTTCATAACAACACTTTTAGATCCTTGCTCTATTACGATAACTCTTACTGCGTCGCTTGAGAGTTCGCTTTCGTAAGCTGACCCGCAATCGTTTCGAAGACTGTTTTCAATTCGTCTCCAACTTGGACGAGGGCGACAATGATAAAGCAAGCAATAAGAGCAGCAATTAAGCCATATTCAATCGCTGTAACACCACGGGTATCACGCGCAAAACGTAAACGAAGACCCGAAAGGTATGCCATGACGACTTCTGTGTTCATAGGAAATACTCCCCTAAATGCAGTTACCACTAAGTAAGTTTAATCCTTCCTCTTATCCTAATATAATAACAAGTACCCTATCAGGTTAGAGGTGCTTTCAAACTTCTGTTTTCTTTTTTACACCTCCCTTTCAAAGGGAGTCAATATAATTTTAGAGAAGAAGTAAAAAATTTATAAAAATTTATAAAAATTTTAAGAAGCGGCTTTTTGGGGCGATGTATTATACGATTTTTTGTTGCATTTTTTGCAACAGTTGAAATGAGTGATAAAACAAAGGGCAACCTCAAAAGAAATTACCCTTGCAAATTACCCTTGCAAAAGAGTCGTTAAAAAGGAGAAGTTTTTTCTCGTCATCACGACGTTATTTCATTGGATACCAAGCGTTAATTTTTAATGCCTCATGCCAATTTTCAGGAAAACCCAAATGCTGTAAATCAATATCCTTTGAATATTTATCCATAAGAATTTTTATTTGAGGCATAAAATCTCTCTGCCATTGAACAGGAAAAGGATACAACGATTTTATGACGAGCATCATAGCCCATAAACTATTAGAAACTTTTTCTTTTGGGTCAAAACCTTTAGGAACAGCAGAAAAGATATGATAATAAAGTCTTTCAAAATGGGCACATATATTGCGCAAATCAGTGCAACATTGAAGCCAACTTCCTAAAATTTTATGACTTGTGTGATACTGGCGGGCAATTTCCTTTTTATCTGACGTGTGTAAGTCGCTATAAAAGTAAGAGAGCATACCGAAAGTAAACAATTCTGTCATAACCCACACAGGAAATTGTCCGCCATATTTTTCCTTGTGATGCTTGACGATAGGATTTTTCTCGTGGTTTGAGATGACTCTTTCTATGGTTTCTTGAAACTTACTCGCCTTATGTTTTTCATTAAAATTCTTTGGGTTGAGATAACCAAGAGCACCATATTTCATGCCGTGCCTATAAGAAAGGCGTGCACGTAATGTGATTTCAATACATTCAATGGCACGAAACAGGCAATGGCACGAAACAGGAAAGAACGAATCTCTCTATCAAATTCGTATATACGAACAATTTTCTCAAAGGTTGTTCCAGAGACATATGCCCCATTGGTCTCTTTGAAAGGAAGAAAGTAAGCAGAAAGGCGGTAATAATTGATTTTAGAAAGCGTTTCTTCTGCAGAAGAGAGATCGGATATGATGCAACCGTGTTTTTTTTAAGATAGCTATTTGTTCGTCTATACTTTTAGGCGGTTTTATTTCTTGCATATAAATCACGAGGCAAAAAAATGCCTCCCCTGGGACACATCGTTGAGAGGTGCGGGGAGTACTATCGTTTTCTAATATAGTGGCTTTGGGGCGTTATGACAAGAGAAAAATCAACTTCTTACTTCGTAGCGATTCTCCCCTCCCCCAACCCGTTTTAAGCCTGTTTTGTGTGAGTTTTTTTAATTGAAGAGAGAAGAGATGGAGCCTTCGTGAGAGATAGCGTTGATAGCTTGAGAGAGGAGGTTAGCGATAGAGAGTTGTTGGATATTGTGGGTTGTGTGTTGAGAGAGGAGAGGGATGCTGTTGGTGAGAGTGAGAGTTTGGAGGGGAGAGTTG
>JAFVHT010000036.1 GCA_017474285.1 Acetobacter sp. | reverse complement strand
TTTCCAGCTTTAACAGTGTGCTGCATAAGGATTTAACCACAAAAACCTCAGCAGGTAATCTCTCTGTTCAAGGTGGCACCTATACACAGGGCACAACTATGGCCCAAGTCCTTGGGCTCGCTCCCTCTGGTGTTGCTGCAGCAGGTGCCAACGATACCTCTAACGTCTTCATCACCAACGGCACAATGAATTTTTCTGCCTTCGGTGGAACATCAACGGACGAAAGCAAAGGCTACCAAAACATGATTAAGCTTGTCCCATACACAAAAACTAGGTCTTTTTATCTTTCTTTTTATCCATCAATAAAGAAGTTACCGCTTTTTTGAAAGGACTTGTTTTTTCTGCCAAACGTAAACAGGCTTGGCGAATCGGGCGAAAAGGCGCTTCATCGCGCGTATAAAGTGTGGCGATACCATTTGTACCGGCAAAAAGAGGCGCTGTTGCCAAGCGATGCCGTTGCTCAAAACGACGTAAACCCTCTTTAGCGCCAATGTCTCCCCGTTCCATCAACGACTCCAATGCCGCGTGGACAAGAGTTTCTTGTCCTTTTAGTCCGAGATTAAAACCATGTGCGGTAATGGGATGCATGCCTACAGCAGCATCACCCACAAGAGCAAGGCGAGGCGCTGTAAACCGATGGGCATAAACGCTTTTCAGCGGGTAAGTGTGGCATGAACTTACGCGACACATGGTCCCTAACCGGCTCCCGACGCGCTTCGTCATTTCATGGTTGAAATCCTCTTGTGAAAGTGCAAGTTTTTGACGATTCTCTTCTTCCGAAAGCGTCAAAACTAAAGAGGAAACTAAACCATTTAACGGTAAAAGGGCGATCGTTTGCCCTTCATCAAACCATTGTAAAGCGACATTGTTGTGATGAATGTCATGCGCCATACGACAAACGAGCATGGTTTTTTTAAAATCATGCACAATGGCACCGATTCCAGCCTTTTGACGTGTAGGCGAGAAACGACCATCAGCAGCCACCACTAAAGACGCGCGAATTTCTTGCCCCGATGCGGTTTGTAACACAACGTTTTTTTGATCCCAAGGATTTGCGCCCCAATTTTTTTCAGCCACAAGGTCAGCCATAGGGTCAACCACAGGATCAGCCACAGGGGAAGTTATTATTTCAGTTTCAAAAAGAATCGTTATGTTTTGCTGTTGAGCCACAGCATGGGCGAGCGCTCGACGGATCACATGGTTGGAAACCAACCACCCTAAAGCCTCCACACCATAGCCTTTGGTATCAAAACAAAGGGCATGTTGATATTCCCCCGTTTCAATACGGGCTTCTCTTAAAGGAGAGATTTCTGCCGAGTCGATAAAAGCCCACGCACCTATTTTTTTGAGAATACGTACAGATCTATGGGTAAGCGCAATTTCACGCCCATCAAAAGGCGGGTTTTCTAAAGCAGCTTGTGTGAGGCACTCTATAACAACCACACGCCCCCCCGCTTGTGCAAAAGAAAGCGCTGTTGCCAACCCAACAGGACCGCCCCCAATCACAACGACATCGGTTAGTAGGGCTGTTTGTACGGCAGAAACCACCTTATAAAACCTTAAGAGATGACAAAACGATTAAACAGGAAAAAGAGGGAGGGCTTTACCGCCGAGTAAATGAATATGGAAATGAGGCACTTCTTGCCCGCTATCTGGCCCCGCGTTGGTAATAAGGCGATAACCATTTTCTTCCAAGCCTAATTGGCGCGCCACCTCCCCAACAGAGTGCATCACACCAACAATTTCTTCCGGCGAGGCTTTACTATGAAAATCCATAAAAGACACATAAGGTTGACGTGGAATAATCAACACATGTACCGGCGCTTTAGGCGAAATATCGTGAAACGCCACAACCCACTCATTTTCAAAAACTTTTTTACATGGAATTTCATCTCGTAAAATACGCGCAAAAACATTTTGAGGGTCGTAAGGTCCTTTACCGTTGATACGCATAGCACCGCTCCTTTTTGTTAGATTTGACTGTTTATAGGGTTATTAGGGTTATAAGAGTTTAACGCCTTTTTTGTTGATTTTATAAGGGGTCTTTAAAAGATATTAAGGATTTTATTAAGCCTCAGCGTTTAGGGCGAGAGGCTTTTTCAGCAATACCACTAACGCCCTCACGGCGGCGCAATTCTTCCCATACATCAGACGGTGTAACCCCCGCATCAACCCACAATACCATAAGATGGTACAGCACATCGGCACTTTCCCCAATCAAAAGATCACGCCGCTTTGCCACCGCCTCAATGAGACACTCAACCGCTTCTTCTCCAAATTTCTGGGCTATTTTTGGAGTGCCCCGCGCTAACAAACGAGCAGAATGACTCGTTTCTGGATCTGCCCCCTTGCGGCTTTGTATAACGTTATAAAGACGCTCTAAAATGTGATTCTCTGAAGCATTTTCATCAGAAATGATAGTCGTTATTTCTGGTATTTTTTCTACGTGTTTTTTGTGCTCTTTTTTGATTTTTGGCATGGTGTTCCTTTCTCGTTATGCCCCTTATCCCTTATGTATTGACGAGGGTTATAAAGCTTCTATCGGTCTTATAGGCAATTTTGCTTGAGCGAGATGGTCTTTGACTTGTGCAATGGAAAATGTCCCAAAATGAAAAACGCTCGCCGCTAATAAACCTGTAGCCCCAGCGCGTGCACCCTCCACAAAATGATCCAATTCCCCCACACCGCCAGAGGCCACAACGGGCACCGTAACCGCAGAAGTCACAGCACGCAATAAAGCATCATCAAAGCCTGATTTTGTCCCATCTCGATCCATAGAGGTCAGGAGAATTTCCCCCGCCCCGCGTTCCGCCACTTCTTGACACCATGCTAACGCATCGCGTCCTGTGGGGTTACGCCCTCCGTGCGTATAAACTTCCCATTGATTGGGCGCAGTTTGGCGTGCATCAACCGCCACCACAAGACACTGGCTCCCAAACTGATTAGCCGCTTCGTTAATAAGGTCGGGACGCGCCACCGCTGAGGAATTGATAGCGCATTTATCAGCCCCAACTAATAATAATTTGCGCATGTCCTCAACACTGCGCACCCCTCCGCCTACGGTTAAAGGGAGAAAAATACGCTCTGCCGTATGGCTCACGACATCAAGAATCGTGTCGTGATTTTCATGGCTCGCGGTAATGTCCAAAAAAGTTAATTCATCAGCGCCTGCTTCATCATAGAGAGCGGCTTGCTCAACAGGGTCGCCCGCATCACGCAAAGAAACAAAATTAACCCCTTTGACAACGCGCCCGTTTTTCACATCTAAACAAGGAATAATGCGTAATTTTAACATGGGCTTAATAGCTTACACGACGCTTAAGACACATTAAAAACGCGTAACGCTTCTTTAGGGGTAAAAAACTGATCATAAAGCGCGCGCCCTATAATAACGCCCTCAATGCCTTTGGCTAAACGCGCAGCGTCACGCAAAGCACGTAAATGGTCTATAGAACCCACACCCCCACTTGCAATAACAGGCACAGAAACAGCATTCGCTAAAGCGACTGTTTGCTCAATATCAAGCCCTTGCAACATGCCATCACGGCTGATTTCCGTAAAAATAATGGCAGAAGCTCCAGCATCTTGCATGTGTAAGGCTAAATCTTGTGCTTGCATATCCGACACATGAGACCAACCCTCAGTCGCCACACGCCCCGCATAGGCGTCAATACTCGCAACAATTTGCCCGGGAAAAAGCTGACAAGCCTCTTTAACAAGAGCAGGGTTTTTCACTGCCACTGACCCTAAAATCACGCGTTTTACGCCCGCTTCAAGCCAAGAAGCAATACCTGAAATGTCCCGCAAACCGCCGCCTAATTGAACGGGAATTTTAACAGTTTCTAAAATCGCCCGCACGGCTTGACTATTGACGGATTGACCAGAAAAAGCACCATTAAGATCCACAACATGGATCCAATGAAAGCCCGCATCTTGCCAAAGGCGTGCTTGAGCCTGTGGTGTGTTAACGTAAACAGTCGCATCTTGCATACGTCCTTGCCGCAAACGCACACAAGCCCCATCTTTAAGGTCTATAGCGGGGTAAATTGTTAAAGAGCGAGGAGTATCCAAGACACAATTCCTTTAAGGTTTATTTCAGGTTAATGAACACACAGAAAACAAGATTTTATCATAAAAGATCGCAAAGGTTTTCTTGAGGGTGCCACGATAAAAAATTAGCGAGAATTTTAAGCCCGACCTTCTGACTTTTTTCCACATGGAACTGCGTTCCCGCTACATTACCGCGGCTAACAATCGCCGGCACAGAACCACCATACTCCGTTGTAGCAATCAACACCTCAGGAGAAGTCTGCTTTAACGCATAAGAATGGACAAAATAACCATGCGGGGCTTTGCCTAACCCTTGTACTAACGGGTGATCAAGTTTGTGGAATTGCAATTCATTCCAACCCATTTGAGGTAAACGAAGTTTGAAAGCGTTGTTTTTTCCCTCAAAGGTCCCCTGACACGACTCCTCATGAGCCATAGAAACAATATCGCCATCAATCCAGCCAAATCCCTCGGTCACGCCGTGTTCTAAACCGCGTTTTGCCAAAAGCTGCATTCCCACACAAATGCCTAAAAACGGCGTTCCACTCATAACCGCTTCCTCTAACGCTTCTCGTAAGCCCGATACAGCCGTAAGCCCGCGCATACAACTTGCAAAAGCCCCTTGCCCGGGTAATACAATACGATCGGCGTGTTTCACAGCAGAAACCTCGTTCGTCACCACAACAGAAGCCGCACACCCTGAGAGTTCTGCTGCCCGTACCAACGCCCGCGCCGCAGAGGCAAGATTCCCGCCCTCATAGTCAATCACAATGACAGATAAAGGTTTTTTTACCATTTTGTCACCATAGCGTAAGCGTCTCTTATAAAACGCCTTTTGTTGAGGGCACTGTTTCTTCTACGCGAGGGTCTAACTCTACCGCCATACGTAAAGCGCGAGCAAAAGCCTTAAAACCCGCCTCTATAATATGATGGGTGTTATGCCCTGCCTCTTTTCTAATGTGTACAGTCATCAATGCCGACATAGCTAAAGCACGAAAAAATTCCTCAATCAATTCGGTATCAAGTTCACCAATACGATGACAGGTCATAGGCATATCAAATGCTAAAAATGGGCGCCCTGAAAGATCTACAACGGCTGTACACAAAGCCTCATCTAAAGGAACAAGCGCATGACCAAAGCGCATCACACCTTTTTTTTCCCCTAAGGCTTGGCGCAAGGCTTGTCCTAAAACAATCCCCGTATCTTCTACGGTATGGTGCCCGTCAATATGAAGATCCCCACGCGCGTTGATCTCAAGATCACATAAGGCATGCTTAGCAAAGGTTGTCAGCATATGGTCAAAAAAACCGATACCTGTTGTAATACGCGCAACACCCGAACCATCAAGGTTTAATGTCACAACGATGTCCGTTTCTTTTGTTGTACGCTGTGCGACGGCTTGGCGTAACGCTGTCATAAATCCCTCTTTCCTCAATTGACCAAATTTTTTTAGATCTTACCATTCTTAACTTGTTTTAGCCTATTTTTAACCCATTTTTAACCTTGTGGAACATGATTTTCTAAATCCTCAAGCCACAAACGTGCCTGAGTATCTGACGGCACACGCCAATCCCCCCGAGGAGAAAGGCTCCCTGCGGCCATGATTTTTGGGGCATTCGGCAAAGCTGAACGCTTAAATTGGCTTGTTGTAAAAAAGCGTTGGAGAAAGATTTTAAGCCAATGGCGAATTTCTGCCAAATGGTAAGCGCGTTTTTCATGGTCAGGAAAACCATAAGGCCATTCTCCTTTATGGACATCGTGCCACGCCTGTTCTGCCATAAAAGCAATACGGGTTGGCGAAAATCCGTATCGTAACACGTAGTAAAGTGTAAAATCATGCAAAGCATACGGACCAATAATATCTTCTGTCCGTTGGTTACCTTTTTCTCCTACAGGGACTAATTCAGGGGAAATTTCTGTTTGTAAAACGGCGTGTAATCGTTCCCGCACAGCGGGCGTAAAATAGTCTGTTGTACTACACCAGCGCACAAGGCTTTGTATAAAGGTTTTGGGCAACCCTGCATTAACACTATAATGTGCCATTTGGTCGCCGACACCATAAGTACACCACCCAAGAGCTAACTCTGACAAATCGCCGGTACCAATCACAATGCCATGATATTGGTTCGCAAGACGAAATAAAAAATCTGTTCGTAAACCGGCTTGTACATTTTCAAAAGTTATATCGTAGACGGGTTTTCCTGAAGCAAAAGGATGCCCCATTTCACGCAACATCACCTCCGCCGTAGGGCGAATATCTAATGTATGGGCACAAATACCGAGTTCTTCCATTAAAGCGGTCGCGTTTGTTTTTGTTGTTTCTGTTGTCCCAAAACCGGGCATGGTATAGCCTAATACTGCTTGACGGGACCACCCTAAACTCTCTGCCGTTCGCACAGCAACCAATAAAGCATGTGTTGAATCTAGCCCGCCAGAAACTCCGATAACCATAGAGCGCGCGCCACAGGTTAAAAGCCTTTGTTTTAGCGCCGCGACTTGAATCGAAAACGCCTCTAAACATTCCATTTCTAACGACTCACGTGCGGTAGCCATAAAAGGAAAACGTAAAAGCGGTCTCCGTAAATCTATAGCGGCTTTTTTAGGTGTTTTCTCTCGTTCTTTTTCTAGTTTTTGGGCAAGTTGTACGCCTATACGGCGCCATGAATCGTTTTCTGGAGAGACATCATTAAATCCCCCCCGCCGTAAACGTTCTTGCCGTAAAAGGGTTATATCCACATCGGCTATAAGCGCACGTGCTCCCGTTGGAAATGAATCACTTTGTGCCAAAAGCTGACCATTTTCAAAAATAGCGGTTTGACCATCCCACGCTAAATCTGTACTCGACTCTCCCTCTCCCGCTGTTGCGTAAAGATAGGCAGAAACACACCGCGCAGAATGTGAACGGCACAGCATCGCCCGCGTTTCGGCTTTTCCGATGGTACTATTACTCGCCGAGAGATTAGCCAGCACTGTTGCCCCTGCCACAGCCATAGCTGATGAAGGCGGAATAGGAACCCAAACATCTTCGCAAAGTTCAACCCCAAGACAAAATCCTGAACTATCCTGAGATTCAAATAATAAATCTACCCCAAAAGGCACATTTTCCCCACAAAGAGAAAGGCTTTGCCCCTTAATAGCCCCACCAGAAGTAAAATAACGTGGTTCGTAAAACTCCCGATAACCGGGTAAATAGGTTTTCGGCACAATCCCTAAAATATGCCCGCGATGCACCACAACAGCACAATTATACAAGGCACTACGATGCACCAACGGCGCTCCAACGACGATAATCGGACGGCGTTTTTCCGTTGCTTTTACCAATTTTTCTAAAGCAATTTTGACAGCGTTTAATAACACCTCTTGATGAAAAAGATCTTCAAGAGAATAGCCTGTTAAGCCGAGTTCTTGAAAAACGCACAGCAAAACCTCTTCTTGATCACAATGTTCAACCACTTCTAACACGTGTTTTATATTTTGAAGTGGATCCGCCAAAGTAACGGGTACCGTACACGTTGCAACCCGTACAAATCCTTGATGATACAATGAACGGAATAAAGAGGACGTCATAACAATTTTTCTTTTTTTAATCTGATTTTATCCGATTTGAGTAAATTTCTTGCCCGTTCCAATAAAGGCTTTTAGGGTTTTTACCTAATAAAAAACAGATTACGATAAAAGGATTCTAAAAGGATATATTTTTTGCGTTTTGTTATTTTATTCATATTTTGGTATTTTTCCTCTTGCATTTTCTCTCTATCTCTCGTAAAAAGAGGATATTCAGTGCGGGCGTAGCTCAGGGGTAGAGTACAACCTTGCCAAGGTTGGTGTCGTGGGTTCGAATCCCATCGCCCGCTCCAATAATAGATTATTTTAACGCGTTTTGCTTTCTCTTCAAAAGTGTACGCGTTTTTTTATTGTCTTACTCACTTTTCTGTCAAAGAAATTTTCTCTTTTAACGTCTTTATAATAAGGCACTTACCCTTAAATAAAAACACGCCCCTTTGACTCTAAAGAGGCGTGTAAATTCTTTGAGTTTTGGGTTTTCTAACGTGATACGCTACAAAGAGACGTTGTGCCAATCAGCGACACAGCGGCTTGATCACCGTTAATAGCTCTTTTGACTAAAAGACCACATGCTGTAGATGGGTCTTTAATATCATTAAACACAGCACGATCAGCGACTATTTCAGAAAGTCCATCTTGTAAGAGCTTCTGTCTCATTTTTTGAATTTTACTTGAAAGATCACCATTTCCATCACTTCCCCACGCTGAATTCGGTACATTACACACACCATCAGGCACATCAGACACTGTTATTTCTTTCTGAGATGAGGCTGTTTTAAGAAAGTTCCCCATCCATTGAACACATTTCGGGGAGGCAATTTTAACATACGCATAGGCCGCACTACTCGCACAGGCCGAACAAAACCCTAATCGTGAAAGACGATCTTCTAGAGCTTGAATAAGAATATTATCGGCATTTTGTGCTGTGTTATCGAGTTTAAGCCTGTAACGCAATATATCGCGGTCTTTTATTCCTAATTGTGCATATTGTTGCTCAATTTCGTTAATTTCTTGAGCACTTAACTTTTGAATAGTGCAATTGAGTAATTTAATATGATCCGCTGGATAAACATATCCCCCATGCACAGCGTAAGTAAGAGGAACGCCCTCTTTATTACTCGTATCGCCATGAAGTTGGTCAATAACCGTCCATTGTTTCACACCATTAGGAGGCGTACCCTCTCCTTGATTGGGCGGAATATCCTTAATCACAAGACCTTGACACTCATCTGCGAAAACCTGCGTCAAAGGCAAAAACATAAAAACCACTGCAAGACATAATAATTTTTTCAAAGACATAAAAAACTCCATCATTAAAAACAAAAAGTGTTAGGCTTTACCTCCCTAACACTTCTCATTTCTCAGCTATTACCAGCCCAATGTTACAAACCCAAAGCCTCTTTCAGATGCATAATCGCACCGCAAGTTTTACGGGAAGCTTCAGAATAAGGCGTTCTTACCTTTAACATTTCTTCTGCCTCATGATAGCGACCAGCGTTGATCACCTCAGCCACATTCGCGGCTTCTTGATGGAACTGAGCATGAAATCGGCGACATGCTTCCACTTCTGGCATATCGGGGTGTTGCACTTGTGCCGTGCCATAAATCCACTTTCCTAAAACACAACAATTATCTTTGCGAATTGTGCCGCTATCTAACTGTTGATGGCGTTCAATAGCAACCCGTAATTTTGCTTTCCATTCCGCATGAGCCACCAAAGCTGAGTTAAGATCCACAACACCCGGATCAATAGGTGGTCTTTCTTTAACCCCGTCAAACTGACAAAGAAAAGCACTCAACTGATCCGTTGCCAAAGAAAATTTCTTAACCATGTCCACCGTTTCACCCGACATAGAGGCATTACGTTGCGTGATCCGATCAAGGTCAGAAATAGAATTGTTAATTTGTTGCAAGGCAACGGATTGTTGTTGCACAGCAGAGGAAACATTCAAAGCAAGATTATTGATTTCCCCCACATTGCTAATAATGGTCTCTAATGTTTCTTGGCTTTCCCCAACAGTTTTTGTACCATTTTCAATTTCTGCTCCCGCAACGCTCACGAGTTGACGAATTTCCTTAGCGGCATCGGCTGTCCGTTCTGCCAATGCCCTGACTTCCGTCGCAACCACAGAAAACCCACGTCCAACATCGCCCGCCCTTGCAGCTTCAACACTTGCATTCAAAGCAAGAATATTTGTCTGAAAGGCAATATCGTTAATCGTTCTACTAATATTTTCGATTTTTCCTGAAGATTCCCGAATACCCTGCATTGTCTCAACGGTTTTATTCATCACATTACGCGATTCGAGAAGATTTTTCTCTGTCGTTTGAACAATGTTTTGCACTTGTTTTGCCGTGTCTGCTGTACTTTGAACCGAACCTGAAAGCTGGTTAATCGCAGCAGCTGATTCTTCCAAACTTTTTGCCTGATCTTCAGAACGTTTTGCTAAATCAATAGCCGCCCGTTCGATTTCGCCAGATCCCGTCACCAAATTTTGTGTATTGCCATTGACGACCCGTAACGTGCCTTGGAGGGTTTCTATGGTCACATTAAAATCATTACAAAGTTCTTCAAACTCTGCAGGCTGATGGGGCGGGATTCTGTAATTGAGGTCAGCAGCCCCGATTGCAGCTATACCCTCAACAATTTCGTGCAACCCCGCCTCTTGTAGAACAGGTGCTTTTTTTGTTTCTTTTTTTTCCTCACGCCCATTTTCTAACGCTGCCTGATGCGCCATAATACGAATACCCTGCAACCCTGCATGCAAAAGCTTCGCTATTTTTTGCCGTGCCGCATCTAAGCCGGGACGTGGACGCCCTGTAAATGTTGTTTTTGGCCATTCTCGTTCTAAAATATTATCAAGAATCGTATCAAGAAGCCTTTCCATTTCATCGGTTTTAACGGGATCAGCAGCACATAAACCCAACGCTTCATCAACAGTTCTATCTTGTTGGAGTACAGAACAACCGCTACTTATATCGTTTAAATATTGCTTCCAAAAACCAGCGTCCACAACTTCCCCGGGTAGGGCTAAATTCTTTTTTTCCATAACAACACCTCTATTTCTCTAATAGTCTAAAGCCTTTCGCCTATTCATGCTTATGGTTATCCATCACTATTATGGCGGACTCGAAAGGATTCGAACCTTCGACCTTTGCCTTCGGAGGGCAACGCTCTATCCAACTGAGCTACGAGTCCCTAAAACCCTCGTTTATTCTAACATATAAAAAAAAAAATAAAAGAGTAAGAACCCTCTAGCCCTGCTTGTTCATGGCTATTAAGGCATCTAATCGCGCCGGAAGAAACCATAGCACGCTCTGCGACCCTAAATGTGTTTCTCCTTCCCTTTGTGCAAACCATACGCTTGCAGTATTATCACCCCCAGAAGGAAGAAAACGATCTGGATAAAACATCCATGAGAGAATATCTTGTTCTACAAGCGAACGGTCACGATCACGCAACAATAAATGATACCCTTGTGAAAAAAAATCGCGCCGTACATTTTTGCCAAAACGGTGCCAAACTTCTGCCATCGCCCACGGAGGAATCAGTTGATCACGTCCACCATAAAAGCATAAAACACGACCATGTAAATTTAGCGCAGCTCGTGCGGCTTGGTCCATAAGGTGTACAAGCCCTTGTAACGCTATGAATCGCGTACCTCGTAAACTTAACGGGTCATAATATAAACGAATCAAAGCGGAAATATTATCACTCGCCAACACATGCCTATGCACCTCTCGCCCGGTCACAACCCCATTAGGGCATAAAGCCGCTATAACATCAAGAAGACTCGTTGCCCCAAAACCCAACTGCCAAACCGCAGGCGCTAAAAGAATACTCCCCGCCACAGGTGGCGCATCAGGTTGTGCCATTAACACCATAACAATAGCACCGCCCATGCTTTCTCCCGCTAAATAAAGGGGTACGCCCGGATTCTCACGCATGAGTGTTAGAGCTTCTTCTCGCGCATCTGCGACCATACGGGCACTCCCTGCCCAATAACTACGCTGAGGTGCTGCACCAAAACCACGCTGATCGGGCGCGATAACGGTAATCCCATGAGCTACAAAGACGGGAGCAACTGTCTCCCACGCATCGCGACTATCATTAAACCCATGTAACATTAAAAGAAGCGCACGCGGGCGTTCCCCTCGTAAATGCCCTCCTGTAGCACTTTTTGCCGCCCAAACACGCGCGGGAATACGGGCACCATCTTTCATGTAAAAAATACGATCTGGCGGGATTAAAGCCGCCGCCTGACGAAACTGCGCCGGTGGTTTTGGTGCTTGAGGAAGTTGTGTCGTACACGCCGGCAAACACGCTAAAAAACCAAAAGCTAAAATTTGTGTACAACGAGCACGAATATAAGGCGCCCTGATATGGGGCGCAGAAGTGTTTTGTTGCTGCTGTTTCCTGCTATAAAAGACGCACGAAATCAAAAAATGGTATATCGTCACGTGAGGATAGAGTAAAATAGCTCTTATTCTTTTGACTTTTGAACACATGATCATCAAATATTTACGAAACGCTTTTATAAAATTCTCGTATAAATTCTTTTGTATATTACTTTATTTTGTACCTTATAACACTTCCTGTCTTTTAAGGAGAAACTTATGACTTTAACCCTCATTCAACCCACCAACCCTACACCACGTCCAAAATTAGGGCATATTGAAACTTTACACGTCAATACACGCAAATTCTTTTGTGACGGTGGATTAGGGCAATTAGGACATCCCCGTGTTTGGTTGAAAATTGGCGGGCGTCAAACAGTCTGCCCCTATTGCTCACGTCTCTTTATTTTACAAGACTCTTCTGGCGCCAACGATCACGAGCATTAAACCTCTTTTTACCTCTAATAAACCCCTTTTTACTCCCAATTTTTTTGATAATGGTGTTGACTCCTTAAAAATTGGGCATGATTTTTGCCTGTTTTGTCTCTTCTATAAGCGTGATTTTTCCGCGTTGTAATCATTTGCAAAAATATTGTTAGGGGTGTTTTTTGAAGGGTATTTTTTTAACGCACAAAAGAACCTCATTATTATTCTCTTTTGTGTTTGTTGTGTTTTGGTTTCTCCTTATTCCGTCTGTTTTTGGAAAAGAGAGTGCTTTTGTTACCACCAAACACACAACCGCCAGCCTTATTACATATACAAATACCATTACGGTGAATACGCCTCTCCTTGTTGGGCTGCATTTACAATTAGCGCCAGGATGGCATACTTATTGGCGTAACCCGGGTGATGCGGGAGACCCTGCCGAGATTACAATAACAGCTCACGGGGCTTTTAGCGGAACAACAAACACGATTTTATGGCCAACGCCTACTCGTATCCGTGAAGGCTCTTTTATGTCTTACGCCTATACGGGTGATGTGCTCCTCCCTCTTTTATTGCCTCTTACACCGACACAAAACGTTACACCCCGCCAAGAAACCACGTTAAACGCGCATGCCCATTGGCTTGTATGTGCGCAACTCTGTATTCCAGAAGAAGCTGATTTTACGCTTACATTACCGACAGGAACACGACAGCTTTCCTCTCAAGTAGCTCTCTTTGATGAGGTTGCTCGTTCTTCTCCCAAAGCGTCCCCTTATCAGGCAACCATTACCCCCGATGGTCTTCTCACCATTTTAGGACAAGGTATTACCCCTCGTACTTTTACTCATGCTTGGTTCTTCCCACAAGAACGCGGGCAAATCGTCAATGCTGCGCCTCAAAAAGCGACCCTCACACAAGGTGCGCTTGTTTTACACCTAAAACCAGACACAGATTTTCCCAAAAACAAAATATTAACAGGCGTTTTGGTTCTCAAAACGTTTTCAGGCTCTACAGAGGCTTTTAATGTCGCGGCCCACCCCGTAACAACAGCCCCGCACTCTCTACAGGCGTCTTTACAGACCCCTTTACAAGAACACGATTTTTTACATTCTCATTTAATAAGATTTATAGGCTTACTCTTTTGCGGCTTTGCGGGAGGGCTTGTGCTTAATCTCATGCCCTGTGTTTTTCCTATTCTCGCGATGAAAGCCCTTGTTTTTATCCGTGCTGACGATACAGAGCGACATTATCAACGCCGCGCCGCTTTAGGCTATACTAGCGGTGTCCTTATAGGTTTTTCCCTTCTTGGTAGTCTTATTATGGGATTACGCGCTTTTGGCGCCCATATTGGATGGGGATTTCAACTTCAATCCCCCCTTTTCGTCACTCTTCTCTGTTGGCTCTTTTTCGGTATTGCGTTAAATCTCCTTGGCGTTTTTACCCTCTCAAGTCCCTCTGTCAGCATGCCTACGCCCTCTCATAAACTTTGGCACGATGTCACAACGGGATTATTAGCCGTTCTTGTTGCCAGCCCCTGTACAGCACCTTTTATGGGGGTTGCTTTAGCAGGCGCTCTTTCCTCCCCTCCGCTCATTGGTCTTTTCCTTTTTATAACACTTGGGGCAGGAATGGCGGCACCGTTCCTTCTCCTCGCTTATGTGCACAGCCTCGCAAAATATTTACCAAAACCTGGTCCGTGGATGATTTATGTTCGACAATTTCTAGCTTTTCCACTTTTAGCAAGCTGTCTTTGGCTTCTTTGGGTTGCAACGCTTGAGGGAACACAAGAAGGAACACAGGGCGCAACTTTGGGCACAACTTTCCTTTTCGTTTTATCGGGATTATTACTTCTCGGTTTTGCAGCGTGGCTTTATGGCGTTGTTCAACGCCTCCCTCATAACGAACCGTATTGGCTCCTCATGACATTACGCGGTGTGGCTCTTGTATGTGTGCTTGGGTCGTTATACCTTTTGCCCGAACTTTCCTCTCACTCACCCCAACAAGAACAAGCTCTCTTTACCGCACAACACAACAATAACGTCTCTAGCCCACGTGTTGAATCCTTTTCTCAACAACGATTAGAGGCGTTACATGCACTCGGAAAACCCGTTCTCGTTGATATAACCGCCGCATGGTGTATTACCTGCCTTATCAACGAACATGTTACATTCCGTGCCCCTTCAACAAAAGCGGCTCTTACACAAAAGGGCGTGATTGTACTGCGTGGTGATTGGACCCGACACAACCCCGCTATTACGACTTTTTTACACCAACATAGACGTGATGGTATTCCCTTTTATTTGTTTGTTCCTTCAACAGGAAAAGAAGTAATTTTACCGCAAATTTTAACGCCCTCTCTGCTAATACAAGCGATTACATCCCATTAAAATGATAAGGAATTTTTAGACGTCTCTTTTGTGTTACGATTTTGTTACTTCCTGTAGTTCTCATGAAAATCTTATGAAAAAGTCATCTTTTATTTGGGCTTTTATTTATGGTTTTCTCTAGGAAGCGCTGGATCCCCTATCACAAACCCACCTGATGAGAATATCTGATAACAGGTTGTTGGTGAAAATTCTTTAAAAAGATAACCATCTTTGAGGTAAGAAAAATCTGTACCTCGGGGACAAGCTGGCAAAGTAACGAATCTGTAATCTCTATGCATCATACATTGTTCGTAAAACCGACGCCGCGCTGATATATTTGCATCAATAGAATAAATTTGTCCACCAATAGTACGCCCACCTGTTTGGTTACAGACTGTCCTTGTTCCAAATTGGTGACAAAGTGTGCGTTCAGGTATAGAAAAACTTGGCATTGTTTGTGTACGCAAGTTCTCAGGCACACGTTGGGATGCCACAATTTCACAATCTGCATGATCGTTTTCAAGTTCGAAGAGATCTACTCCCGCTTTGTAAGGAAAATTACGGATAGGTTCACCCAGTCTTGCTGTGTTAAGAGACCCAAAAGGAGTCCTAGCCTCTGGCATCTGACACCCCGTTACCCCTACAATACAAAGCAGCGTAAAGGTGCGTATGATTGGCATCAATACGGTATTTCTCATCGACGAAACCAAAAAACTTTTTATTTTATCGTTATCGTAAATTATTTTTTCTTCTTCTCTTAAAAACATTTATGGCTTCTCAATCCTTGTTATCCCGCCCATATAAGGCTGCAACACTTCAGGAAGTGTTATAGAGCCGTCTTCTTCTTGATAATTTTCCATAACAGCGATAAGCGTACGCCCTACCGCTAAACCAGAGCCGTTGAGCGTATGCACAAATTGTGGTGCTGCCCCAGATTGTGCCCGAAAGCGCGCATTCATACGGCGCGCTTGAAAATCTCGCGTGTTAGAACAAGAAGAAATTTCACGCCATGCTTGCTGACCCGGCAACCACACCTCTAAATCATAGGTTATAGCAGCACCAAAACCCGTATCGCCAGCACAGAGTAAAACACGACGATAAGGAAGCCCCAAATGCTCTAAAATCGTTTCCGCGCAACGGGTCATCCGTTCGTGTTCTTCATCACTTTTTTCTGGTGTCGTTATAGACACCATTTCCACTTTTTCAAATTGATGTTGGCGCAACATACCGCGCACGTCACGCCCTGCAGCCCCCGCTTCACTCCGAAAACATTGACTTAAGGCCGTCATGCGTAAAGGAAGTCTAGCGCCGTCAAGAATAAGTCCGCTGACAGAAGCCGTTAGAGGCACTTCTGCTGTTGGGATAAGCCAACGTCCGTCTTCAGTACGAAATGATTGATCAGCAAATTTGGGAAGTTTATCGGTACCATACATCGCCTCATCTTGAACAAGCACAGGCACCTGTGTTTCTTCATAAGCGTGCTCATGCACATGGATATCTAACATCAACTGCCCTAACGCCCGTTCTAACCGCGCGAGAGCACCCCGTAACACCACAAACCGCGCCCCAGATAATCGCGAAGCTGTGGCAAAATCCATCATGCCGAGTGCCTCCCCCAACTCAAAATGTTGGCGTGGAGCAAAAGAAAATATACGCGGTGTCCCCCAAACATGTTGCACCACATTGGCACTTTCATCGGACCCATCAGGAACTTTTGGATCTAACCTGTTCGGTAATTGTTCAAGACAGGCACGCTTTTGACCTTCTAAGTTGTTTACTTCTTCTTCCAAGGCTTCCATTTCAACCCGTAAAGCCATACCTTCAGCTTCGAGGGATTCTGTTTCTTCGCCTGTACGACGCCTTTGGCCAATATCACGCGCTAACGCTTTTCGACGCGCTTGTTTATTTTGTAATTCGGTTTGGCACTGTCTGCGCTGTTCATCTAATCCCAAAATATAATATGCAACAGCTTCTAACCCCCGACGCGCTAAATCCGCATCAAATGCGGCAGGATCAGCTCTTAAAGCCCGTATATCATGCATTTTTTAAGAAACCTTCTATTCTGGTGTTATGGTGTTTTCTTTTTGTTGTATCGTTTGCCTATCAGCATCTTGTCCATCAACAGGCCTACCTGCACGCCCATCAGAAACGCGCCATGCAGGTTCGACAAGACGGGCGCAAAAAATAGATATTTCATATAAAAGAACAAGAGGTACAGCCAGCCCAGTTTGGGTAATGACATCAGGTGGCATTAAAATCGCTGCAATAACAAACGCCCCTACAATAGCATAACGCCGCGCGCGTCGCAGCATGGCTGACGTCACAATCCCTACCCGTGCTAATAAAGTCAGCACAACCGGTAATTCAAAGGAAATACCGAAAGCCATAATCAGTTTCATAACAAGTGTCAGATATTCTGAGACTTTAGCTTGAAGTTCAATCTGTACAGCACTGCTATCCATTGTCTGAAAAGATAAAAAAAACCGCCATGCAATAGGAAAAACAAAATAATAGGCAAGGGCTGCCCCAAGGACAAATAAAAAGGGTGTTGCGATCAAAAAAGGCATAAAAACCCGTTTTTCTGACCGATAAAGCCCGGGCGCTATAAAAATCCACGCTTGAATGGCAAACATAGGAAAAGATAAAAAAGCCGCCCCAAAAAGCGCAACACGAATATACGTAAAAAACGCCTCATAAAGCGCCGTATAAATCAAATGAGGTTGTTCCCCCTGTTGACGCATAACATTTCCAAGGGGTTGAACTAAAAATTGATAAATACTCTCGGCATAGTGATAACACAGCGCAAAACAGACAAGAAATGTTAAAACAGACCAAAGCAACCGACGCCGTAAATCCTGCAAATGTTCGAGCAACGACATCGGGTGATCATTGAGATGATCGTTTTCGGTATGAATATTCTCACTCTCGTTCATAGGAGTACTAACAACCATACACCCTATAAGCCTGTTGAAGACGCCGATTGTGGCAAGAAATCAGGCGTAACCGCTTTTTGCCCATGGAGAATACGCACAGGGGGTAAAAAAGCAGGAGGATTAAGCCGATCACGTTCCTCAAGAATACGGCGCGCCACCCCCGGAGGTAATTCTTGAGGCGCTGCCTGTACCTCTTCTTCAGAAACACTTGAGGCCCCATGATGATAAAGGCCTTCTGCCATTGTTTCAGTTGTCTCGGTGCTCGATATTATTTCTGATGGACAAGGTTTGACACCCACCGACACAGAGTGATCTTGGGAATGTCCTTGAGGATAGTGAGAATATTGAGAGTAGTGGGATGAGTAATGTTGTATTTGATCAGGCGGAGTCACTGCGCGTTCAAGGCTACCGTCGTGATCCAACATTTTTCTTAAATTACCACGAACATTTAAGTTTTGAAGCTTATGAAGCTCGCCTAAATCTGCTTCATGCACAGCTTCATTGATTTGGGACTGAAACTCTCGTGCGATGGTACGCATTTTTTTAAGCGTATTGGTCACAGCACGAACTGCAATAGGTAAATCTTTCGGACCTATCACCACTAACGCGACGACAGCAATCAGTGCAATTTCAGACCAAGCAAAATCAAACATTCTTGCCTCGTACTTTTTTCATGCCCTTACCCTTAAGAACCGCTCTCCATCATATTGGTCCGAATATGCAGCCGATAAGTTTTCCTTCCTAAGGAAATTTTTAGGGAAAGTCAGTGTTTTTCAAACTTTCCCTAATGATGTAAAGAGTTTCCCTTAAAAAGAGAACACAAATCTTAACGCGCAATAATACACGCTAAACCACGATTACGCACTTGATGGCAAAATGTATGTGCCTCCTCAAGTGTCGCAAATCCGGGTACCTGTAAGCGATAAAATGTCGCATTTGTGAAAATAACTCTCACAATTTTATACGATTTCCCAGCAAACAGGCTTGGGTAATGAGTTTGTAAGTGTTTCCATTCTCTATCAACATCTTGAGGGCTTTGTAATGCGGCTAGTTGCACAATATAGTGCCCTGTTTTTGAAGCCGATACTGGCGCAGAAGAGCATATTTCAGCATGCTTTGAAGCATGATGGTGTTCTTTTGCATGGTGTGTCTCAACTTTGGCTAAAGTATGATGTTGCTCAACTGCGGCTTGGGCTGTTTCTTTTTTAACCGAAGAAACCACAGAAGCAGAAGAAGAAGCAACATTCTCATGAACAGGTTCATGAACAACCGATTGTTCAAGTTGTGGCGTTTTACTCTGAGGTAATTGTTCAACCGTCTTAGCGTCCTCTGATGCCTGTTGAGAAACAGGAGGAAGAACAGGTTGCACAGGCTGTGCTGTATTTTCTAGTTTGTTCTCCCCTTTACTCTCTTGTTTCGTCCCGACAACAGGCGTACTAGAGGCTACTTGCTGATTTTGCTGATGCTGTGCTTCCGATCCATAATGTGCCGTTAGAGCCGCTAAATCCGGTTTTTCAGGCGCTTGAGCAAGCTGTGCTTTTGACTTTTCTGTCGTATCCGCCATATTAGGAATATTGAGCTGCAGACCACCCGGATTGGTTGGTTTCGTCCGCGCTGGCACGGCTGGCGGTCCTATAACAGGAACTGTTTTTTGGTGATGCCCAAAGAGAGCCCATCCCCCAACGCCGACAATCAGCAGACCACCAAGCAAAAATGCACCAATAGCCAAATGACGCGTATTACCAGATTCCCCTAATAAAGAACCGAAGAGACCTTTTTTTTCAGAAAAATCATAGTCATAGTCATCTTCATAATCCATACTCATCGGCTCACGCGTATGGTCAACATGATCCTCTGTATGCTCATTATCATCACGCATTAACACATCTCCTCTACAGGATTTACACCCATAATATCAAAACCAGAACGCAGAACAAGTGCCGTTGCCACCACTAACGCCAAACGCGCCCGTGTTCTCTCTTTTGCCTCAGACTGAAGAAAGCGTAACGAGGCGTTATCATGCCCTTTGTTCCACAAAGCATGAAAATCACTTGCAACATCGGCAAGGTAAAAAGCCACACGATGTGGCTCATACGCTAAAGAGGCTGCCTCTACAACACGAGGCCATTCAGCAAGACGCCGAATCAATGCCATTTCAGCCTCGGACTCTAAACTCTCCAAACAAACATCTGCAAGAGACTCTTTTTCCACATCGCCATAAATACCGCCTTCTTTAGCGAGACGCAAAACCGAACAACAACGCGCATGCGCATATTGCACATAAAAAACAGGATTATCTCTTTTTTGTGCCACGACAAGATCAAGATCAAACTCCATTTGGGCATCACTTCTGCGCGTCAACATAGTAAAGCGAACAGCATCGCGCCCCACTTCATCAAGCAAATCACGCAAAGTCACAAAAGTCCCTGCCCGTTTAGACATGCGTACGGGCTGTCCTCCGCGAAGCACATGCACAATTTGGCAAAGCACAACCTCTAACGAAACAGTATTATCCGTGAGTGCTTGAACAGCTGCTTTCATACGGCTAACATAGCCACCATGATCAGCACCCCATACATCAATAACCCTTTGTGCACCACGCGCTATTTTATCAGCGTGGTACCCAATATCATTAGCAAAATAAGTATTGGTTCCATCAAACTTACGCAAAGGGCGATCCGTATCATCCCCAAACGCCGTAGATCGGAATAAAAGCTGCTCTCGTTCTTCCCAATCTTTAGGTATTTTTCCTTTGGGAGGTTCTAACACCCCTTTATAAAGCAATCCCTGTTCTTCTAAACGTGTAATCGCTTTATCTGTGATCCCTTGTGCTAACACCGATGCTTCAGAAGTAAAAAGGTCATGGTGTACACCAAGCAGAACTAAATCCTCACGAATCTCTGTCAACATATAATCAATAGCAAAAGATCGTACTTTTTCTAACCATTTTTCTTCAGGAGCTAGACATAATGTACCCTCTTTTGTTATTTCAGCGAGGGTTTCCCCATAACGCGCTTTAAGAGCATCACCTACAGGAATCAAATAATCCCCTGCATATTGCAAACCACCTGGCGCAATAGCAGAAAATGCCTCTTGTGTAAGATCAACCCCTAAAGCCTGAAGATAACGCCAATAAGCCGCCCATGCTAAAGCCTGTACTTGTGCGCCGGCATCGTTAATATAAAATTCCTTCGTCACATGAAAACCAGCTTTTGCCAGCAAACGCGCTAAAGCATCGCCTACAACAGCCCCACGACAATGCCCAACATGCATAGGACCCGTTGGGTTAGCAGACACATACTCCACATTGACATGAATACCCACCCCTATTGTAGACGCCCCATAAGCCTCCCCCGTGCGAAGGATCACAGGTAAAATCTCACGTAAGACATGTGGTTGAAGAACAATATTAACAAAGCCCGGGTTCGCCACCATAACAGAGGCAATCCCTTTTTCTTGTTCAAGTAATGGCTTTAACGCCTCTGCAATAAGTATAGGCTTACGCTGTACTGTTTTCGATAAGACAAGCGCAGCATTTGTGGCCATATCACCATGCGCTGGATCACGCGGCGGTGTGAGTTCAATACGAGTAAGTATTTCTTCGGGTATATCGGAAAAAAGATGGCGTACTGCCCTTAATACACTATGGCGATAACGTTGAAAGAGACATTCTGACATAAGAGCGTTAAACCTGTTTTTCCGTATTGATAAGATGTTCAAAAATAATCAAAAAACAATGATAAATAAAATGACAAAAATTGTCTTATCCTGCAATAGAAAGGTCTATTAAACGCTGATGTTCCTGTATCGCAAAGCGATCTGTCATTGAAGCAATATAATCTGCAACTGTACGATATAAACCTGATGATTCTTCTAATACATTATTCTGCTGCCAATCTGATGGCAAAAGAGCAGGAAACTCTGTTAAAATAGTAAAGAGTTCCTCTGTAACACGTTTTGCTTTATACGTCATGCGATTTACTTTCCAATGCCGATAAAGCGTTGAAAATAAAAATTTACGAATACCTTTATTAGCCTCATGCATAGCTTCACTAAACGCAACAACGGGATAAGAGGCAGCACGAATATCTTCAACACAACGAGGGGATAAATCTGCTAAACGTTCACGCGTACACGCCAAAACGTCAGAAACGAGTGCACCAATAACACGACGTACCATTTCATGACGAATACGCCTCTCTGCACGCCTATCAACAGCACCTTTCTCTTCTGCAAAAGCACGTGCTTCTGCTAAGGCTTTGCCAACAAGAGGAACATCAACGAGGTCAGCTAAAGAAAGCAAGCCTGATTTAACACCATCATCTAAATCATGTCCATGATAAGCAATATCATCGGCTAATGCAGCGATTTGCGCCTCAGCTGAAGCATAAGTTGCCAAATCAAGCGAAAAAAGGGCGTCCATTTCCGCTAAACGGGTCGAAGGACGACGAACAGGACCATTATGTTTTGCCAATCCCTCTAAAGTCTCCCATGTAAGATTAAGACCATCAAAAGCGATATAACGCCGCTCAAGCAACATGACTTGCCGCAAGGCTTGGGCGTTATGATCGAACCCACCCCAAGATTGCATCTTTTTGGCAAGCGCTTCTTCCCCCGCATGCCCAAAAGGGGTATGTCCCAAATCATGGGCAAGGGCAATAGCCTCTGTTAAATCTTCATTCAGTCTCAAAAAGCGAGCCATAGAGCGTGCAATTTGTGCAACTTCTAAAGAATGTGTCAGTCGAGTACGAAAAAAATCCCCTTCATGGTTAATAAAAACCTGCGTTTTATATTGTAATCTTCGAAATCCAGAAGAGTGCACAACCCTATCCCGATCACGTTGCCAGGGTGAACGTGTCGTAGAACATGATTCTTCATAAAGACGTTGTGCACGCCCTTCTCCTGCCTGAACAGCATAAGAGACAAGAGGCAAACCATCAATAGAGTGACCCATAAAGATACCTCATTCTTTTACTTCGTGAAAGAATTTTCAGACCCTATATCCCTATAATAATGGGAGATAAATTTAGACTATATTTTATACAGATTATTTTACACAGGTTCTCAAAAAGACAATAGAGAACAATAGAATACGATATCATTTTTTAGCTTTCTTTTTTTATGTTTTAGTAATTTTGTACTTTCTTTCACCTCTTTAATTCTTTCCAATGGGCTCATCAATCGTTTATAAAGAGGGTATGAAATCATCAACCCCTCTCTTTTCTGTTTCAGACTCTGCAGCAATACGTATTGCTAGCGTTATTGCCCGTAAAAAGGCAGAGACTCTTTCTGATCAGCCCGCCCCTGTTGCCTTACGTGTAGCCGTCGAATCTGGCGGGTGTAGCGGGTTTCAATATCGGTTTACGCTTATACCTCAAGCAGACATAACCGATGATGACACGTTATTCCATAACCATGAAGCGACTGTTGTTGTCGATTCGGCAAGTTTATCCCTCCTCACGGGAGCAGAGCTTGTTTTTACAGATAAACTTATGGGCGCTCATTTTTCAGTGTGCAACCCCAATGCTGTTTCTTCTTGTGGCTGTGGCATAAGTTTTTCCGTCGCATAAAACACATGAAAATCGCTACATGGAATGTTAATTCTATTCGCCAAAGGCAAACACGATTACGAGAATGGCTTGAGCAACATCAACCCGATGTTTTCATGCTACAAGAAATCAAATGTGAAACAGACCAATTCCCCAAAAAAAAATTTGAATCCCTTGGCTATCACTGTGTTGTTGTTGGACAGAAAAGTTATAACGGTGTTGCAACCCTGATTCGTAGTCCTTTTGACGTCACCTGTACAGCTCTCCCGGATGCAACACCTCCCGAAGGAGGTCCTCCCGCTGCCCGTTATGTGGAAATACGCGCTCATCATATGATTTTAGGGAATCTTTACCTCCCTAACGGTAACTCCGGCGGTGAGGCAGGCTATGCCCTCAAATTGGCGTTTTGCGAAGCCCTCATAACGCGCGCACGCGAATTTCTTGCCGCAGAAACCGATTTTATTTTAGCAGGAGATTATAATATTTGCCCCTCTGAAGACGATTTTGCTCAAGGTGCTCTTCTGCCTACTGATGCTCTGATACGTCCCCAAAGCCTATCAGCTTGGCGTCGACTCGTCTGGTTAGGGCTTACAGATGCTTTGCGCGCATTACACCCTACAGGAGCATTTTATACATTTTGGGATTATCAAAGCCGTGCATGGGAGCGAGATTGCGGGCTTCGGATTGACCACATGCTTTTATCCCCTCGCCTTGCCGAACGGCTTTCTTACGCAGAACCCGACAGTGCCGAACGCGGTGCGGATCACCCCTCTGATCACGTTCCGTTTGTAATCCAGCTTAAAGATTAAAAGAAAAGACATCTCTTACAGATCTTATAGAAGAAGCAGGCTTTCTGCTTGAGGAGATAAAGAGGGTGTAGTATAGTATTACTTCTTACTACACTACCCTTTTATTAGTGCGTTTCATAAGCCAGATTTCTTAAATTTTCAAATCAAAGGTGCCCGTCATATGGAATGGACCGAAAAACTTGTTGAGCAATTAAAACAATTATGGACAGACGGGCTTTCAACCGCCGAGATTGGTCGCCGTTTAGGGATTACAAAAAATGCCGTCATAGGTAAAGCCCATAGACTCGGGCTGCCTTCTCGCCCTTCTCCTATACGAAAAATAACCAAAGCAACGAAAAAAACAACATCAACGACACGTAAAAAACAACCACAGAACATACAACCGACACCAACGCTTCCTCTTCTTGATACCCGTAAAACGCAGCCTGTTACTGTTGTTTCCACACCTACTCCTCCTATTGCTATTGCCAAACCGCAACCAGAGACAACTTTACCTTTCACCGTTGAAAAAACTGCAAAAAAAGCCCCTGAAAAAGTTCCAGAGATAATCCCAGAACAAATATCAGAAAAGGTCTCTGAAAAACCTCTAGCACGTAAGAAAAAATCTGTTACGTCCCCCCTCCCTCTTGCAAAGAACAAGACCACACCTAAATCTCTTTCAGAGTCAGATCCCACCAGACGACGTAATGCTGCATGTTGCTGGCCTTTAGGCAATCCGGGAACACCAGGATTCCACTTTTGTGGAGAGCCCCCTCTTGTTGGCAAACCTTATTGTGAGGCCCATTGTCAAATTGCTTACGTGCGTCTACGTCCCCGCAATAGTCGAGACAGCAAATAACGAATTTTGTCTATCAAAAATCAGTACAACTCTAAACAAAAAACTCTCTTTTAGAAGAGAGTCTTTAAAAGTTATTTCGTATTTCCGTGCATCATTGCACGTGTACGGGTTTTACACTTTTATAAAGTGCTTATTCAGCAGAAGGCCCTTGCTTTTTAAATACTTTTGATAAATCCGATGCCGTTTCAGCTACCACATTGGGTTTGTTTGCTTTCAGCATTTCAAGTTGCCCTGTAACCTGCCCACCATCATCAATTTTTAAGCGACAATACGTTGCTTTCCCAATTAAATGCCCTGTATGGCATACTGTAAGAACTCCATGCACAGTAAGCCCCCCATCAAAAGTACCTGCAATTTCGGCATCTTCAACATCCCCGTCACCACGAAAGACGCCACCCGCCATAATCACGAGCTCTTTAACATGCACGATTTCAGACTCAACAACCCCTTCTATCACAAGACGCTCAACATCTTGTATCGTGCCTTTAATACTCATACCATGACCGACAACCAAAACCTTTTGGTCTGCCGCTTCTCGCCGTATAGGAAGAGAATGCGCCCCTCCTCCACGCGTGCCTCCTTGAAGCGTCCCAGACATATGAGAAGAATTTGTGGAAGGTACTGGATTACGTCCTATCATTGAAGAATTTTCCTGTATAGAAGTCAACGAACTATTGGCAACGCTCTCAGGACTCGTTACCGATGACGAGGGAGAAGCTTCAGATGTTTCCTTATTCTCAGATTTACGTTTTCCAAACAACAAAAGCCCCTCCCGTTACAACATTACTGGTTCAAGCCCTCATAACACCAAACATATATCTAACCGGCAATAAACAAAACACCACGCTATTTTTCATTTTTAATGTTTTTAATATAGTCATGATACTCTTAAAAGAGAATCATAAAATAGTTAAAATATCTCGTAAATATCTCCTGCCTCCTTTTTTTTGTAGAATATATCCCCATTACAACGCTTTATAAGGATTTTACCGCAAGTCATTTGCCTTTTTTATAACAATGCGTTAATAAAGTATCGGTTCCACCATTTTATAGAATTTACAGGATTATTTCTAACTCTCATGGCACATCAAAACAAAAAATACGATATTCTTGGCATTGGCAATGCTATTACCGATATTCTCGCTAAAGTAGAGCCTTCTTTCTTAGAAAAAGAAGGACTTACACAAGGAAGCATGACTCTTATTGATGCCGATCGTGCTAAAGAATTAGAATCTCAATTAACGCCTGAGCATATTATGGGCGGTGGCTCTGTGGCTAATACCTGTGTTGTTGCAGCACAACTCGGTGCCCGCGTTGCCTATTTAGGCAAAATTGCTCGTGATGAGGCAGGGCAACAATTTGCTACCGATATGCAAAACAACAATGTGACTTTCTCCTCCCAACCACTCAACACACAAGTTTTTGATAATTTACCAACAGCACGTTGTATTGTCATGATTACGCCCGACGGGCAAAGAACAATGGCTACATATTTAGGAGCATGCACCTGTTTTACCCCTGACGATGTGTTGGAAGAAGAAATTGCACGGGCAAGTATTCTTTATCTTGAAGGATATTTGTTTGACCCTCCCCATGCGCAAGAAGCTTTCCGTAGAGCGGCTTCCATGGCACATAAACACGGGCGACAAGTCGCTTTATCTCTTTCAGACCCTTTTTGTGTCGGACGTCATCGAGCCGCTTTTTTAGATCTCGTTAAAAATCATATTGATATTCTTTTTGCTAACGAAGATGAAATCTGCGCTCTTTATACAACAGAAAGTTTTGATAAAGCCGCATACTATACAGCACAAGACACAACCCTTGCAGCCCTCACACGTTCAGCTTTAGGAAGTGTTATTGTTCACAAAGGGCAATTAACGGCTATCTCTCCCATTCCGACCCGAGTTGTGGATAGCACTGGTGCTGGAGATGCCTATGCTGCGGGTTTCATGGCAGGACTTACCTCAGGACGTACCTTACCAGAATGTGGTCGTATCGCTTCTATTGCCGCTTCTGAAATTATTTCTCACTACGGAGCACGCCCTCTAAATTATTTCTCACTACGGAGCACGCCCTCTTTCCAACCTTTGGCAGGAAATGGGCTTCTAAAGTTTTTCACATAAATCCTTTACGGATAACTAATATTACAGCTTACACGGGTGTAATAACATTGTTTTCTTAAATCTCTCTTATAAAGGAAGACAGACAATTTGACCATGGCGCATCGTCAAAGCCACTTCTCCCTGACATAAGGCAACGGCCTCTTGACCAAATATGTGATAACGCCACTCTGTAAAAATCGTATGCGCGTTATCTGGATTAAGGGCTAAATTCTCTAAATCCTCTTGCGAAGCAACAAGTTTTTGTGCAACACCGTGTTTTTCACAACAGATCGTAAGTAATACTTTTAACATAGCTACAAGAGAAGAAATTTCTTTGAGTGTTTCTTTACTGTGCCCTTTAGAAAAACACGGTAATTCTGACTCAGGTAATGCTAAAATATCCCTTACAGCTTCCAATAAAGCCTGCCCCATATAATGATGGCTTTCTACCATAGTCCGTGGTATGCCTCGTACTCTTGCTAAAGCCTCACGGGTTTTAGGAAAAGTAGCCGCAATTTCTAGTAAACTCTCATCACGAATCAAGCGTTGACGTGGAATATTTAATCGTTGCGCTTCTCGTTCCCTCAAAGCAGCAATGGTACGTAAAACGCCTAAAGTACGCCGATTTTCAGTACGGATACGCAACCGCTCCCACTGACGCTCTGGATCCTGAACAAATGTCTCAGGCTTTTCTAGATCTGCCATTTCAGAGGCAATCCATGCCCATCGCCCATTTTGTTCTAAGACATCTCTTAATTTTTCATAAACCAAGCGCAACCATGTCACATCTCCAGCAGCATAAATCCTTTGTGCTTCCGATAATGGACGTGCTGACCAATCAGTAAAACGCTGGCTTTTATCAACATGCACACCAACTAAGGATTTAACAAGGACATCGTAACCGACCTGATCACCAAATCCTGTAACCATAGCCGCAATTTGTGTGTCAAAAACGGGTGTTGGTAATATATGAAACACATGGAGAAAAATTTCCAAATCTTGCCGTGCTGCATGAAAAACTTTCAATACACGAGGCTCTGCTAACAAAGCAGCCAGAGGGGCAAGATCTATACCTTTTGCTTGTGCATCAATCAGAACAACATTATTTTTCCCAGCGATTTGAACCAAACACAATTCTGGCCAATAGGTCTGCCCGCGAATAAATTCTGTATCAATCGTTATATAGGATTCTTGATAAAAAGGAAAAAGAGCTTCTTTCAATGCCCCAGTCGTACTTATAAGACGCGGAGAAGGGAAAACGTAACCATGAGAGTCCATCATAGTGACACGACTTTCAAAAACAAAACACATCGCCTATTAAAACATGACACAAAAAACTTGACAGAATCTATAAACTCTAAAACAAAAGTAAAATTCTTAGTCACAGGGAAAAACACAGACATGACTCACTCAAACAACAACACCGAACATCTCACACAACTCGGTCAGCACGTTGCTGCACCAACAACCCCAGAAGAGGCTATTCTTGAACGCATTGCGAACCCTCATCCAGGGAAATCTTACATGGTACGTTTTACCGTGCCAGAATTTACATCTCTTTGCCCCATTACAAGCCAACCCGATTTTGCACATATTGTTATTGACTATATCCCCAAAGATTGGCTCATTGAAAGTAAATCTCTTAAACTCTATTTAACAAGTTTCCGTAACCACGGTGCTTTTCATGAAGCCTGCACATTGACCATTGCCACAACACTCGTTGATCGGCTTTCCCCTTTATGGCTTAGAATCGGCGCTTATTGGTACCCACGCGGTGGTATACCAATTGATGTTTTTTGGCAAACCGGTACCCCTCCGAAAGGCGTTTGGATTGCTAAACAAAAAGTACCCCTCTATCGTGGACGTGGCTAATTTCATGAATGTACCAAAAAGCTAAAACTCTACTATGAAAGGAAAAATCTCATTAAAGAATCAACACACTTCTAAAAAATAAGGTTTTTTGGTTGTATGTAATCACTCTCAAAACGTTAGATAACAAATAGTTTGGTATGTTCTTTTTATAGGTTGGCTTTTTAGAATGAGTACCCTCCCATAAAAAAGAACATTCCTAAAGCTACCCTCTTAAAAGAATAAAAAACATAAAACTAACTTTAAGGGTAAAATGATGTAGGAACGATTAAAAAAACATTACTCTTTAGATATGGCAGACTCGTCAGCGCAAGGAAACCAATTAAACATATAAGGTTCCTCTAAAAAGAGGAACCCGCATCAATTTCTGCTTGAACAGACAAAATCTCGTTCTGGAGAACGTTCAAACGTGCCACATCAGATTTATCCGCTTTTTCCCACAGCTGAGAAAGTGCTTCAAGTTCTGCCGTTGCCCGGTCAATGGAAATATCTTTAACCGGCACAGCCCTATCCGCTAAAATAGTGCAGCGGTTTGGGGTGATATCTGCAAAACCACCCCCCACAAAGTAAGTATCTGTTACAGTATCACCTTTATAGAGTGCAACAACACCACCACGTAATAAGAGCATAACAGGCGCATGCTCAGGCATAGCGGCAATATCACCATCCATACCAGGAAGTACCGCCATATCAACATGACATGACACAAGAACCTTTTCAGGGCTGATAATTTCAATCTGAACAGGCACAACAACACTCCTCTAAAAGAATGAGATTATCAAGTCGATTCTCTTAATTTCTCAGCTTTAGCGATAGCCTCTTCAATTGTCCCAACCATATAAAATGCCGCTTCTGGAAGATCATCATATTCCCCGGCACAAATTGCCTTAAATGAACGTACTGTATCAGAAACTGAGACTAATTTACCTGGTGAACCAGTAAACACTTCCGCCACATGGAATGGCTGAGAAAGGAATCGTTGAATACGACGTGCCCGTGCCACAAGAAGTTTATCGTCTTCAGAAAGCTCATCCATCCCGAGAATAGCAATAATATCTTGAAGAGATTTATAGGTTTGAAGAATACGTTGCACTTCGCAAGCCACTTGATAGTGTTCTTCCCCAACAATATGTGGATCTAAAGCACGTGATGTCGAATCGAGCGGATCAACCGCTGGATAAATACCCATTTCCGCAATCGCACGGTTCAGCACTGTTGTGGCATCAAGATGGGCAAAGGTTGCTGCAGGGGCTGGATCTGTTAAATCGTCAGCAGGGACATAAACAGCTTGCACCGACGTAATAGACCCTTTTTTAGTCGATGTAATACGTTCCTGCAAAGCACCCATTTCTGTTGCAAGAGTCGGTTGGTACCCCACAGCGGATGGTATACGTCCTAAAAGAGCAGAAACTTCAGAGCCTGCTTGTGTAAAGCGAAAGATATTATCCACGAAAAAGAGAACGTCTTGGTTTTCTTCGTCACGGAAATATTCCGCCATGGTTAACCCTGTTAAGGCAACACGAGCACGAGCACCAGGTGGTTCATTCATCTGACCAAAAACAAGCGCCACTTTAGATCCTGTTGTTGTGCCATCTTCAGCTAATTTAATAACGCCCGCATCCTGCATTTCGTGGTAGAGATCGTTCCCTTCACGTGTACGCTCTCCTACACCCGCAAAAACAGAAACACCTCCATGCGCTTTTGCAATATTATTGATTAATTCTTGAATAATTACGGTCTTACCAACACCTGCACCGCCAAACAAGCCGATTTTTCCACCTTTGAGATAAGGACAAAGCAAATCAACCACTTTAATCCCTGTCATCAAGATTTCAGAAGCAGAGGCTTGTTCTTCAAAAGAAGGTGCATCACGATGAATCGTTGCACGCCGTGCTGTATGAATATCCCCTCTCTCATCAATGGGATCACCAATAACGTTTAAGATACGCCCGAGTGTTTCAGGACCGACAGGGACAGAAATTTGTGCACCAGTATCAATGACTTCCATACCACGCACTAACCCATCGGTTGAATCCATAGCAATACAACGTACTTCATGTTCGCCAATTTCTTGTGCCACTTCAAGAACGAGAATGCGACCGTCTAATTGCACATGCAAAGCATTAAGAATATTGGGTTGATTACTCTCAAATTGAACGTCAACAACAGGTCCTTTTATCCCTGTAATATGACCGACAGAGCGCGTCTTTGTCGCCGCCTGATTTTGAGTTTGGGTCGTCTGTGTTTGAGGTGTATCCAACATAAGTCGCTCCTAATAAGGTAAACAAACAGGCTTACACAGCCTGAGCACCTGAAATAATTTCAATCAATTCGTTCGTAATATTTGCCTGACGAGTACGGTTATAAAGTTGTGTGAGACGATCAATTGATCTGCCTGCATTACGCGTAGCATTATCCATAGCCGTCATTCTCGCCCCGTTTTCACCCGCAGCAGTTTCTAATAACGCCGCATAAATTTGCACCTGAAGATTACGCGGTAATAACATGGACAGAAGCGTTGTTTCATCAGGCTCAAACTCATAGCTCGCCACATTATCAGCGTGAATTTCTCCCTTACCTTCTTCCACAACTACGGGTACAAGCTGTTGACATAGAGGTACTTGCATCATTGCATTATGAAATCTGTTAAATACAAGTGTACACACATCAATTTCACGCGCTTCAAACAAGGTGTTAATTTTCTCACCCAAATCACTTGCAATAGAAAAGGGTATTTCTTTCCCACTAAAACCAACGAGCTTATCTACAATCAAATCAGCATGACTGCGCGTAAAAAAATCAAACGCCCGACGCCCTACTGGTAATAACCGAACAACTTTTCCTTCAGATTGTAAGCGAGAAATTGTTCGACTGGTCAATTTATGGATATTAGCGTTAAATCCACCACAAAGACCACGATCGCTTGTCAAAGGTACAAGTAAATGTATATGATCCTGCCCAGTACCAGCAAGTAAAGGCGGTGCTGCAACCTCCCCTGCTGTTGCAACAGCAAGTTCACTAAGCATCCGCTGCATAGCTTTAGCATAAGGGCGCGCCGCTTCCGCACTTGCTTGTGCACGTCGTAATTTCGCCGCAGCCACCATTTTCATAGCACTCGTAATTTTTCGTGTTGATTTAACACTACCAATACGAGCACGAAGTTCCTTCAGGGAAGCCATAACCTCTGTTCCCTTTAACCCACAAAACGTTGGTTAAATGCTGTGAGATACTCTGTTAATTTTGCTTCCAACTCTTTAGAAAGTGCTTGTTCTTTCTCAAGAGTCGTCAAAATATCTTTACCCGCACTCTGTAAATCAGCTAACAGATCACGCTCCCACCCAACAACATCACCCGTTGGAATTTCATCAAGAAAACCACGCGTACCTGCAAATAATAAAATAACCTGCTCTTCCAAACTCAAAGGAGAAGATTGAGGCTGTTTCAGTAATTCAACCAAACGCGCACCACGCGCAAGCATTTTTTGGGTAGCCAAATCAAGATCAGAAGCAAACTGAGAAAAGGCTGCCATTTCACGGTACTGAGCTAATTCTAGTTTAATTTTCCCAGCAACCTGTTTCATAGCTTTAATTTGAGCGGCTGACCCTACACGTGAAACAGATCCACCCACATTAACTGCCGGACGAATACCCTTGTAGAACAGATCTGTTTCAAGGAAAATCTGTCCATCTGTAATCGAAATGACATTAGTAGGAATGTAAGCTGCAACGTCCCCAGCTTGCGTTTCAATCACAGGTAAAGCCGTGAGAGAGCCAGCACCCTGAGCATCAGCCATTTTGGCCGCCCGCTCAAGCAAACGCGAATGCAAGTAGAACACATCCCCTGGATACGCTTCACGCCCTGGAGGACGACGCAATAACAACGACATTTGACGATAAGCAACAGCATGTTTCGACAAATCATCATAACAAATCAGCGCGTGCATACCGTTGTCACGGAAAAACTCACCCATAGCACACGCCGCATAAGGCGCAAGATATTGTAAAGGCGCAGGGTCAGATGCCGTTGCAGCCACAACAATAGAATACTCTAAAGCCCCTCTTTCTTCTAACAAACGCACAAGATGGGCAACAGTAGAACGTTTTTGACCAACCGCAACATAAATACAATATAATGTCTTTTTATCATCACCAAGGTCATTAACATGTTTCTGAGCCAGAATCGTATCCGTAAGAATTGTTGTCTTGCCAGTTTGACGATCTCCAATGACAAGCTCACGCTGTCCACGACCAATAGGCACCAAAGCATCAATAGACTTAATCCCTGTCACCATCGGTTCATGCACAGATTGACGCGGCATAATGCCCGGCGCTTTGATTTCAGCACGGCGCATTTCAACATTAGAAAGTGGACCCTTACCATCAATAGGATTCCCCAAAGCGTCAACCACACGCCCCAACAACCCCTTACCAACAGGTACACTCACAACCATACCAGAACGCGTTACCGTATCTCCCTCGCGGATAGCGGTATCATCGCCAAAAATAACAATACCCACATGGTCATGCTCTAAATTGAGTGCCATTCCTTTTTGGCCCGCAGATGGAAAATCAACCAATTCCCCTGCCATAACATTTTGCAAACCAAAAACACGAGCAACACCGTCCCCAACTGAAAGAACAGCACCCGTTTCTACAACACCAGCTTCTGTATCAAAAGAAGCAATTTGCTGCTTAAGAATATCTGAAATTTCTGCAGGACGGATTTCCATACGGGACCCCATCACGCAACTCCCTTCATAGCGTAACGTAAACGAAATAAACGAGCTTTTACGCTCGAATCATATAATTTTGTTCCCACCCGTACAACTAAACCACCAAGCAAGGAAGGATCAATAAATTCATGAATAGTAACACGGCTATATCCAGCACGATTAAGATTCTCTTTAATCTGCTCACGCTGAGATGCCAAAAGAGGGACCGTACTCCCAACCTCAACAAGCACATCACCACGCCGATGAACAGCAAGCGCTCCTAAGGCAATCAAAATAGATCTTAAAAGAGATAACCGACGGTTGTTAGCAACGACCCCAACAAAATTTTGAATAATTTTGTTAAAACCACATTTTTCCAACACAGCTATAACAGCCTTACGCACGACACAAACATCTAAACGCTGATCGTGCAAAACCGCCCGCAAGGATGAATTTTCATCTATTAAACGAATAAGAGCCTGACTTTCTTCAAGAACAAGGCTTAACTGATCTTGTTCAACAGCGATATCATAAAGTGCCGTTGCATAACGACCCTCCAGCCTCCCGAAAGCAATACAAGCTGATTGCAACACGTCCACCCTACCAGACCAAAACCAGGTCTTCCCCTTAACAACTGCTTTTAACAACTATATGTAGCAGACCCGCAAGAAAAACGGACAAACCACACTCCAAAACTGAAAATAACCTTAAACGCAAAAAACTTAACACAAAGTTAATATATCTATTACAATTTCTTCTCCAACCAACGCAATAATAACAACGACATCTTTCCATAAATCTAAAATGAATAAACAGAAAAACTGCACGAACACCAAAACGAGGTCCGTGCTAAAATTTGGAGCGGACAGAGGGAATCGAACCCTCCTCAGTAGCTTGGAAGGCTACTGCATTACCACTATGCTATGCCCGCACTTTGCTCTGCTTGAAAATAGCTACCGTTAAATTCTCTCTACGTCAAGAGGTAATCTACTTATAGCCCTAAAATTGTACCCGTCCTTAACCCTCTCCCGTTTATCTTGACAGACTTTGCATAAATAGCGTAAAGTAATTCTTCGAGGATTGTGATTGTATCATTAAACCTTTCAAGGGGTGTAGCTCAATTGGCTAGAGCGCTGGTCTCCAAAACCAGAGGCTGGGGGTTCGAGACCCTCCACCCCTGCCAAAAGGTTTTTGATTCCTATTGACTTTTAATGTTACATGAGGTGTTTTTAATCGAGTCAAATCCCCATTTTTTTATATGTTATGTGTTTTTATGTTTTAGGTCACCCCACAAAAAAATCAGTCACACTAAGCACTTTATATTTTATAAAGTCATGAAGTAAAAATCTTTCGATCGTTTTTGAATCATTCTTTTCCCTTTCCCAAAAACGTATTAAATCACGTGATATAATTTTAGGTATTATTTGCTATGTCCTTAAGTCCAAGCCAGTTTGTTCAATTTTGCCGAGATGTTTGTGCAGAAGCCAAACGTGTCACATGGCTCACACGACGTGGAACGCTTGTCACAACTGGTGCCGTTGTGGTCATGGCAGGATTTATGTCCATTTTCTTTTTTGTGATTGACCAACTCATTGGTTTAGTTCTCCGTCATTTATTCGGTCTGTAAGTTTTAGGAAGAAATTATGGCTCAGCGAGAAAACATGGCTCAGCGTCAGCGTTGGTACGTTGTTCACGTTTATTCAGGTTTTGAGAAAAAAGTCGTTCAACATATTCGTGAAGAAGCCGAGAAAAAAGGCTTAACGGATCAGATTGGTGAAATTTTAGTTCCTTCTGAAGAAGTTGTTGAGCTCCGTAGAAACCAAAAAGTCAACGTAGAACGGAAATTCTTTCCCGGCTATGTGCTCATTAAAATGCACGTCTCCAACGAAAGCTGGCATCTTGTAAGAAGCACCCCAAAAGTTACGGGTTTTTTAGGCGCAAAAAATCGTCCAACGCCTATTTCTGAGGCAGAAGTTTCTCAAATTATGCATCAGGTTAAGGAAGGAGTTCAACACCCACGTTCTGCGATTGTTTTTGAAGTGGGAGAACAAATCCGTGTTTCTGACGGACCTTTTACCTCTTTTAATGGTGTTATTGAAGAAGTTGACGAAGAAAAAAGCCGTGTTCGTGTCAGTGTTTCTATTTTTGGACGTTCCACACCTGTTGATCTTGAATTTAGTCAGGTAGAAAAACTCTAAACGTTTAAACAAAACGCCTACTACCGACACTACAAAAAAACGCCTCAAGAGAAGCTTATAGAGCTCTCTTAAACATTTCTTAATCTGTAGTATTCTGTTCTCGTTGACGAACAGCTTTTGTTTATGCGATGCGTTTTATTGACTCTTTTTTAGATGCATTTGTTTTTGGTTTTTCTTATCCTAAAGTAAGCCATTATTAACGCTTTATCGTGAAAGAGAGTCTATCATGTCCCATTCTATCCTATTCAAAGGCTTAACCCTTATTCATGACGCTTACCATAACAAAGGTACAGCTTTTACAGAAGAAGAACGGCGTCTTTATGGATTAGAGGGACTTCTCCCCACGCAGGTTGAAACACTTGAACGACAAATTAAACGGGTTGAACGTCACCTCGAAGTGAAAAATAATGATTTTGAACGTTATATTTATTTAAGTGGCTTACGTGATCAGAACGAAACGTTGTTCTATTGCACGCTTATGTCCAATCCAGAACGTTTTGTACCTATTGTTTACGCCCCTACACTTGCGACAGTGTGTCAGAAATTTAGCCATATTTACCGCCGTCCTCGGGGGATGTATATCAGCTTGTCTATGCGCGGGCGTATTGAAAGCGTTCTAAGAAATTGGCCCATACCTGATATTCGTTTTATTTGTGTGACCACAGGCGGACGTATTCTCGGGTTAGGCGATATTGGGGTTAATGGCATGGGTATCCCTATTGGGAAGCTTGACCTCTATACGGCTTGTGGTTCGGTGCCGCCCAATGTTTTACTTCCTATACAGCTAGATATTGGCACAACAAACAGCGCTTTACGGGCAGATCCGTTTTATCTTGGACTCCGTCGGGAACCCCCAGACCAAGAAGAACTTGATGAGTTTGTTGAAGAGTTCGTGCAAGCTGTGCAACGCGTTTTTCCACAATGTTGTATCCATTTTGAAGATTGGAAAGGAACTGACGCAATTCGCTACCTTGAAAAATATCGTCAACAGATTCTCTGTTATAACGATGACATTCAGGGAACCGCTGCAGTTACCCTTGCAGGGTTAAAAACCGCCTTAAAAATTAAAGAAGAATCTTTATCACAACAACGTTTTCTCTTTTTTGGTGCAGGATCTTCAGGCATTGGTACAGCAAACATGCTTGTTTCCGCCCTTCAACAAGAAGGGCTATCGGAACAAGAGGCTATAACGCGTATTACACTGATGGATATTAATGGCCTCTTAGAAACCTCACGCACAGATTTATCCCCCCAACAACGCCGTTTTGCAAAAGATCTTCCGCCATCAGAAGATCTTTTAAGCGTTGTTCAAAAAATACGCCCGAGTGTTTTAATTGGTGTTTCCACATCGGGAGGAGCTTTTACACAAGAGGTTATTAAGGCGCTTTGTTCATTTAACGAACGCCCGATTATTCTCCCTCTTTCTCTTCCTCAAACTCACACAGAGTGTACAGCACAACAAGCCTATGAGTGGTCAGAGGGTAAAGCCTTATTTGCAGCCGGGATTCAATTCCCAGAAGTCACCCTTAACGGAACAACTTTTTATCCAGGACAAGCCAATAATTTCTATATTTTTCCCTCTATTGGGCTCGCTGTTTATGCAACATGCCCAAAATTGATTACCGATTCTGTTGTGATTCAAGCGGCTTATGCTCTTTCCGATCAAGTTACTCTCTCTATGCGGGAACGCGGTCGCCTCTATCCGTTACAAGCTGACATTCTCAACGTTTCGGTCACATCGGCCTGTCGAATCGCAGAACATATTTTTGATCATGGGTTAGCGACCGTTGAACGTCCACAAGACATTCGCACCTATATCGAAAGTCTCCTTTATAAACCTCGTTACCCAATTTATAGCGACGAAAAATTCACGTCAGATACGCCGTAAAATAAGTCTTATACGTTGAATTTGTTTCTTAATAGGGAACCCAAAGAACCCAAACAAGGTTATTTTTATCGCTTCAAAAATCAGGTGTTGCTTTTTGCAACACCTGATTTAGTACGAGGCTCTTCTTTAGTTCTTTCAGCTTTTTCAGTTTTGAGGATAAACTTTGAAAAAAATAACTCCATTTTTAAGAATGTGCCTTTTCCAGCAAAGTTTTATTCACTGTTAGACGGTGTAAAGCCAAATACCGAACCATAAAAACGCAATTCCTCCTCAAAAGCCGCGCGAATCGTTTCTTCACGACGAAATCCGTGCCCTTCATTGGGAAACTCCCGCAGAACACAAGTGGTTCCTGCTTTTTGCAAAGCGTGGGCAAATTGGCGTGCTTGTTCAGGGGTTACAACTTTATCGTCCATGCCTTGCAACAGCAAAACAGGAGCATGAATATGTGCCGCTACATTTTGAGGGGAACGCGCACGATAAATGGCTTCAGCTTCTGGCAATGGACCAACAAGCCCCTCTAAATAATGGGCTTCAAATTTGTGTGTTTCTGCGGCTAAAGCACATAAATCGGTTACACCATAAAGGCTTACACCAGCCGCAAATAAATCAGATTCGGCTAACGCTAACAACACAGTAAGCCCGCCGGCACTTGTGCCGCGAATCGCTATCCGTTTTGGGTCAACGCGCCCTGTTTGGCAAAGATACTGACACGCAGCTAGACAATCGGCAACATCAACCACCCCCCATTGCCCTTTAAGCCGCTCCCGCCATGCACGCCCAAAACCCGTAGAACCGCCATAATTAACGTCTAAAACCGCAAACCCGCGCGATGTCCACCATTGTACTTTAAACGACAAAGACTCTTGCGCCCGCGCAGTAGGACCGCCATGTACTAAAACAATCATCGGCGGTAATTCATTATGCGGCACGCACACCTGCGCATTGACAGGAGGGTAAAAAAAGGCATGCCCATAAAGCCCATCTTCCACAGGAAACCACACAGAATCTGGACAAGAAATATCTGCCCTAGAAAGCGTTATTGGCGTAGCAAAACGGAGGGTTTGCGTGATTTGAGTGTGCGGAATGTGAGTTAGCGTCTGGGCGTACCCTATTTTGACACTCGGCAGGGCTTCAAAACAACTTTCAATCCAAGCAAAACGCCCATCGGCTAAAGGAACAGGACATTGTTCGGGACGACCACCAAACGGAATAGATTTTCCCTCTGCCGTTGAGAAAACACACGTGCTTTCTCCCTGATGAACCGCTAAAAATAAACTTTCATCTTTTGGTAAAGGCGTATAACTTCGCTGCCCAAAGACCCATGCTGGTTGCCCTATTTCCCCTTCAACCACCCCCGCACTATAAGGGTGAAATGTCACAGAGTCCTGATCAAAAACGACCTCCCACACCTGCCATTGCCCGCTACGGTCGGAAATCACGAGTAAGCGCCCCGTTTCTGTCCAACGCGGTTCACTTAATGATTCGTTCCTCTCTGCTCCTGCTAACACACGGCAATTTTCAAGTCCGAGAATATGCCCGTTCACGTGCCTTTGTACACGCGCCCAACACAAACGCGTTGCTTCCCACGGCATAGAGGGATGATCCCATTCTATCCAAACAAGCTCATCACTTTGAGGAGATAATGTCGGTGCCATATAAAAATCGGCGCCTTCTTTGATGACGTAACCTGAAAGAGACTCCGTCCCGCCCAAAACCACTAACGCCGCCTGTGGCTCTTTTGAAGCGTTATGGGATTCCCGCACGGCTAAAACCCTATCACTCAACGGATCAAGCCGTAAATCCGCATAGCGCATGCCTGCCCCCTCCGCTATGAGCGTAGCGGGCTGTTCTTGATACCCATTGATAAGGCGCCAAATCGCTCCTGTACGTCGTTCAGAATAAACAATACTATGCGCATCAACAGCGTAAGCACCACCGCCATATTCGTGCACACGGGTGCCGACATCTGCCTCTTGAGGCGTTATTTCGACAACGCCTTCTGTTTCTGACCAACACATAAGGGCTGTACGTCCCTTTTCATGAGGACGACGTTCAAGCCAAAAAACAGAATGCCCATCTGATGCAATTTCAGAAAAAGTCAGCGTTTGACCAGAGACCAAAGAGGACGTAATCGGCGAGTACCATGTACCGCAAGGAAGTTCTTTTTTGGAGAATTCTTCTTTGGGAGGAGTTTTTTGAGAAAAGGAATGTTTAATCATGATAAAAGACGAAAAAGAGGACGCTAAAAAGATAATAAAATGTAGCACTGCCCTTTTCAAAAATACAAATGTATCCTACCTGCCCTTAGTCTGAAGAAACCTGTTAAAAACTTCTTTTTTACTCTTGTTTTCTTTATTTTTTGATAGGAAAACACAAAAAATAATTTAATCCCTTTATAAGATCCTCTGATCGGCGTGTATCATTGTATCACGCTATTGGTCATGTTATAATAAGTTGTTTTTTCTGTTTTCGTGCAGGATTTTTACACTGTCCTATCTCTCCTATTTCTTCGATCACTGTTTCTCGTTAAACTACCTTACAGAACTTTTCACGCATTATGGTTTTTGGGTTATTGGTATCGTTGTTACCCTTGAAAGCATGGGCTTTCCTCTCCCTGCTGAAAGTTTGCTTATAACGAGTGCTCTCTTTTGTGCGACAACCCATAAATTACCGATTCAAAATGTCATTATTGCAGGCATTATAGGGGCGATTATGGGAGATAATTTCGGTTATCTCATCGGGCGCAGTTTTGGCATGCAAATTCTCCACAAACACGGTCCTAAAATCGGTCTTACAGAGCAGCGCTTACTGCTTGGCAATTATATGTTTTCTAAATATGGCGGTGTGATTGTTTTTTCGGGACGGTTTGTCGCTATTCTACGTATGTTTGTTGCCCTCTTAGCAGGGGCAAACCGTATGCCATGGCATTCATTTTTATTTTACAATGCTTTAGGCGGTATTTTTTGGGCGGGGGGATATACGACCTGTGCCTATTTTCTCGGCACGAAAATTGAACGGCTTTCCGGGTATCTTGCGATTATTTTCGGTGGTATTACAGCCATTATTATTTTGACCCTTCTTATTTTATTCAAATACCATGAAAAACGCCTTACCAAACAAGCGTTAGATGCTGCCAAAAAAGAAGCCGCGCGGCAGTCTTGCCAGCCTATTGAAGAAGCGCCTTGTCCTTCTCCAACACAAACCCCTTAATAATTCTTTTATGAGTTATAATGGGTTCTTTTCATTTAAGACCGTTAGACCGCATCTTCTAAATAAAAAACGACTGCTATAAATAGCGCACAGAGAATAATCTCTGTTAAGCCAACAACTTTAAACCAATGCTGTAAAACAGGATAAAACAGAGCAGACACTCCTAAAACCAATGTACCCCAAAACAAAATAAGAGTAGAGGCAAAAAGCCTACCAAACCACCAATATTTCCTCATAAGCTGAATCATAAGTTGAAGGTAGAATCTTTCAAACTCTTCAGGGTCAAATTGATCATCGTCCCTATGTGAAATCTCCCGTAATCAACTCCCCACTAATAACTCTTAAAAATTACTCACAAACTGCGTAGGCGCGTAAGCGTTTATGTGCGTGTTTAGTACGGCTTTGATAGCGTAAAACATTTTCGATCCACTCATTTAAAAGGCGAGTTGTTTCCTCTGCCTCTGCGTAGTCTTGGTAAAATTCAGGAAAACGCAGAGCTAGCCATCGCCATGCCACAAGCCGTTTATACCGTTTTTCAGCTTGTTCCAGATCTTTTGGACCAGCACGCTCGATAGAACAAAGCCGTCCTGTACCGGGAGGTGGTACATTTCTTCCACTTGCATGATCAGCCGCCCAACCGACTAATCGATAAATCCCGTTATCACGATCATCAATAGGACACATGGCATAAGACCAGCGCGTGGCGAGATCTAACCCCTCTACGCCTTCAAGGGCAGAAGCAATGGCAAAAGCCTGTTCCATATCCGCTAAACGATAATTGGGGTCATCTTTGCGTAAAACAGCCCGACGAATACGCGATAACACGCCATAAAGGCTTTGAGAATCCATTTCAGAGGCAACAGCTTTAACAATATCCACATCAGGTTGTACAAAAGGACGCATATCATCAGGCGCTATCGCGGGGGTTTCCAAATGACGACGCACAACAGCAGGGGAACCTGCACCGGAGAGAACTGCCACAATACCCGCTTCGTTTTTACCATAACGCCCTGCCCGTCCACCAATTTGCTTTACCTCTTGTGTGTGGAGGTCACGAGAATGACGCCCATCGTATTTGGATAAAGAAGCAAACACCACCCGCTTAATGGATAAATTTAACCCCATACCAATCGCATCTGTTGCAATCAGAATTTCAGCCTGACCACTATTAAAACGTTGTGCCTCAGCCCGTCGCACTTCTGGGCTTAAAGCCCCATAGACCACAGCCACACGGCGCCCTTGACGCACAAGCTCGGCGCGCAAATCTAAGACTTCCCTCCGTGAAAAAGCCACTAACGCATCGCCTCGCTTTAAATTTTTCAGGGATATATTATGAGAAGCGGCTTGCAAGGGTGTTTTACGTTCTAAAGAAATTTCATCTAATGGATCATCACAGAGTTCAGCAATACGCCGCACCATAGGGATACATTCCGCTGCCCCTAAAACATAGAGATGACGGGCAGGTACTCCCATAAGGGCGGCTGTCCACGCTGCCCCACGATCAGGGTCAAATAACATTTGTGCCTCATCAATAATCGCCACATCAACAGGCGTATGATAGGGGCACATTTCCACTGTTGCGACCAAATGGCGACTCATCGGCACCGTAATACGCTCTTCCCCCGTGAGTAAAGAGGCTTCAACCCCGCGTTCTGCCAAGGATTCACGAAATTCATGCGCTAAAAGACGTAATGGTACCAAACCTAGCCCACTTTGTGCTCTGGCTAAAGCATCTAGCGCTGCGTGAGATTTCCCCGAATTTGTTGGACCTGTAATAAGCGTTATACGCCGCTGCAAGGCACGTGCTGTACGAAAATGCGCGGCATACCGATCTAGTGCGGCTACACGTGCAATAACGGCATTTGCCACCCGACGCCCCTGTTCCTCTAAGGCTTTCGAGGAAGAGGATTTTTCTTTTAATGAACGTAACTCTAATTTAATTTTGCGTCCTTTTTGCCGCCATTGCACCAAATGTGCCCGTAAGGGTATGAGTTGAGCGGGATCAAACTCCCATTGTTCGTACCCATCGGATTCACGTCGTTTACGGGCAACAGGTATGCGATTTTCAGCAACCCACCGCAAAGCTTCTTTATAAGAACACTGCAAAATATGCGGCACTTCCTTAAACGGCACAAGACTTGCTTCCCAAGCCGAAAGCTGTTCTTCTTCTCGTTTACGTCGTTGAGATCCGATTTGTTGAATAGCTCTTTCCCGTTCTTGACGTTCGCGCTCTTCTTGTAAAATCGTTTTCACAAAAGGATCATTAGGGGAAAGGTCAAATGCTTCGGCAATGGCTTTTAAGAGTGATTTTATAAGCGTTAATGACCGCGTATTTCCGCCCTTTGTGTCGTTTCTTGTGTCATTTCTTGTATGCCATAAACCAGCATCAACCAAATCCGCGCGCATAGCGTTAAACGCTTTACGAGGCGTTTTACCATATCCCCTTAAACGTGTCTTAACCACAGAGGTTAAAGCATTTTGAAGAATTTCATCTGTCAAATAAGGCGTGTGTAAAGGGTTAGGGAGAGACTCAACAGCTTCTTCAATGTCTTCTCGCGTAATCCATAATTGTTTATGGGCGCGTGTGTATTCTAATAAGCGTGTTACTCTTTTGCGTTTTCGTACAAGGATCAAAGTACGACAATAAAGCTCATCGGAAATATCGTGCGCTTGAGGGGATAAAACACGGGCAATTTCGCGAAGAATTTCTGACTCTTCTTGTTCTTTGGGCGAAAATCCCGTGCGCTGTATAGCATGGGCTAATGCCTCACGTATCAGAGAGTCACGATCCTGTAGTACCTCATTTCCTTGAGAGTTAGAAGCCAAGGCACACGGCATAAGAGGATCAGAGGTCAAAATATGACTTGAAAAATGCTCTGAAAGAGAAGAAGTTGAATCATCCACCATTTTATTTTTTAATCATTATTAACAATGAAGGAGATATTTTAAAAAGAAGTATTCTTACGATATACCCCTAAAATAAAGAAAAATCACTCAAAACCGCACGATATAAAATTGTTTTCGTTAATTGTTCATTGATAAAAGACCTTAAAGCATTTTATAAACCAAAAAACAGCGGCAAAAGACACTTAAAGTGCTTAAGTAAAGTTATTCTTTCCTCAATTTTTTGTGTTATAGTGCGCTTATTCGTTCTATTTTACGGCATAATCTTTTTGTTGTCTTTATATTCATCCCAAATCTTCGCTTAAACCTAACCCCTTATTAAGGAGTATTATCTTTGCCCCATAAAACAATCAGTGCGCCCCCACCCCGTTGCGCTACCTCTGAGGCGCCGAGCGGTCTTCTCCCCTATGAGGGGCAAGAGGATTTGTGGCATCTTGCTCCCCCGAGCAAAGAATATAGTCATCTTTACCCTGCTCAAGTGCTTACAGTACATCATTGGACCGATCGTCTTTTTAGCTTTACCACGACGCGTGACCCGGGCTTACGTTTTGAAAACGGGCAATTTGCGATGATTGGTATTGAAGTTGATGGCAAACCGCTTTTGCGTGCTTATTCTATAGCATCACCAAACTACGCTGATGAAATGGAATTTCTTTCTATTGCCGTTCCTGACGGACCTCTGACATCGCGCCTCCGGCATGTGAAAGAAGGGGATATTGTGCTTATTGGGCGTAAACCGACGGGAACTCTACTTCTTGATAATTTACATCCGGGGCGTAATCTCTATTTCCTTTCGACGGGTACAGGTTTAGCGCCTTTTATGAGTCTTATTAAAGACCCTGAATGTTACGAACGTTATGAACATGTTATTTTAACTCATACCGTTCGCCTTTCAGGAGAACTTGCTTATACGAACCATATTCGCCACGAACTCCCCGAACATGAATTTTTAGGGGAAGATATTTCTTCTAAGCTGCTTTATTATCCCGCCGTTACGCGAGAAAATTTTGCCGTAACAGAACGTATTACACGCCTTATTGAGTTGGGTAAAATTTTTACAGATCTCAACATTCCAGAACTCGACCCTGAGCATGATCGCGTTATGATTTGCGGGTCTCCAGAAATGCTTGCCGATACGGAGAATTTGCTTAAAGCCCGTGGCTTTGTCGAAGGCAATATGACAACGCCGGGAAGTTATGTCGTCGAAAAGGCTTTTGCTGAACGTTAAAAATAAAAACTAAAAATAGGAGTCAATCATGTCCCTCTCTGCCCCTTCTCCTCAACACTATGATTTTGATTTATTCGTTATTGGAGCAGGGTCTGGCGGGGTGCGATGTGCCCGTATTGCCGCAAGTCTCGGAGCGCGTGTCGCCATTGCTGAAAGCCGTCATTGGGGAGGGACATGCGTTAATCTTGGATGTGTCCCTAAAAAATTATTTGTTCGTGCCAGTGCGTTTGCAGAGATTTTTGAGGATAGTCATGGATTTGGTTGGTCGGCTACCAATATTACGCATGATTGGATCTCTCTCATTGCTGCAAAAAATCGCGAAATTACCCGATTAAATAGCGTTTATACGTCTCTGTTAGAAAAAGCAGGCGTTACTCTTTTTACAGGGCATGCCCGTTTTCTTAACCCACACACCCTACAAATCGACCCTTCAGAATTAGCCCCTCATGAGACACCACGCACCATCACAGCAGAGCGCATTGTCATTGCAACGGGTTCTACACCTGTTCGCCCACATTTTGTAGGCGCTGAATTTGCCATTACATCTGATGAAGCCTTTTATCTTCCCGAACGCCCACAACGTGTTGTTCTTGTAGGCGGAGGTTATATTGGCGTTGAATTTGCGGGTATTTTTTCAGGATTTGGCACACAAGTTGATCTGATTTATCGGCGTGATTTACCCCTTGCAGGGTTTGACGAAGATCTCCGCCATGCTTTAACCAAAGCCATGACGTTACGCGGTATTATACAACACCCCTCTACTCATATTCACCAAATTACACGTGAACACTCTGGTTATATTGTCACCCTTGATAATGGGCAGAGCTTGCGGACAGATTGCGTTTTTCTCGCTACAGGTCGCCGTCCAAAAATTGACGAATTAGGGCTTGAAAATACCGCCATTACCACTGCAGGCAACGGGCGTATTATTGTTGATGAACACAACCAAACGGCTCAAAAAGGAGTTTATGCGATTGGCGATGTCACAGATCGCATAAATTTAACGCCTGTTGCGATAGCGGAGGGACATATCCTTGCAGAAACGCTTTTTGGCACAGCCCCACCGCGGCAGTGGTCTTTTGATACCACACCTAAAGCTGTTTTCTTTACGCCGCCGCTTGCTTCTGTTGGTTTAACGGAAACAGAAGCCACCCAAAAAGGCGATGTCGATATTTATATGACCCAATTTACCCCGTTACACCATACACTAAGCGGGCGGAAAGAGCCGAAAACTCTTATCAAACTCGTTGTAGCGCATGACAGTCAAAAAGTAATTGGCGCACATATTTTTGGCGATGATGCACCAGAAATCCTACAAAGTGTAGCAATTGCTGTCACGGCGGGGCTTACGAAAGCAGATTTTGATCGCACGATTGGCATTCACCCCACTTCTGCAGAAGAACTTGTTACCCTCCGCACGTGTACTCGTACAACACCATATACACCCAACGCAACACCCACAACGCCTTAACCCGATCCTTTTTTCCTCTTTTTAAGAGATTTGAGAGATTTTTATGTCCTCTTTTCACGATCTCGCTTTACTGAATGGTTCTATTGTACTCCCAGATAAAACTGTTCAAACAACTCTTTATCTACGCGATGGACTCATTAGCGCGATTGGAGAAAATGCCCCCACAGCGCATCGTGCTGCCCAAACTCTTGATTGTACAGGCTTGACTATTCTTCCCGGGGTTATTGACACCCAAGTCCATTTTCGAGAACCCGGGGCAGAAAACAACGAAACACTTGAGTCGGGCAGTCGTGCCGCTGTGCTTGGCGGTGTTACAGGTGTTTTTGAAATGCCCAACACCACACCCCCGACGACAACCCTTGAAGCCCTGACTGATAAACTCAACCGCGCCCATAATCGTATGTGGTGCGACCATGCTTTTTACATCGGTGCAACGGCCTATAACGCCGAGCAATGCGGGCAGTTAGAAACCCTTAAGGGAGCGGCGGGCATTAAAATTTTTATGGGTTCTTCTACAGGCGATCTTTTAGTTTCTGATGACTTAACGCTTGAACGTGTACTCCGTTCAGGTCATCGACGGATTGCTGTCCATGCCGAAGATGAAAATCGTCTCCAAGAACGCCGTTCCTATCGTGTTGAAAACGACCCTGCCTCTCACCCTGTTTGGCGTGATGATCAAACGGCTTTACAGGCAACGCAACGCCTTTTAGCCCTTGCCCGCAAAATAAGGCGGCGTGTGCATATTCTGCATGTGAGCACACCAGAAGAATTAGCCCTTATCGCCCAGTATCGCGATATTGCAACCTGTGAAATCACCCCGCAACACCTCACCCTTAACGCTGAAGATGCCTATGTACGCCTTGGCACTTTCGCACAAATGAACCCCCCTATTCGTTCAGCAGCGCATCGTGCCGCCTTATGGCAATGGATTGATCAAGGCTTGCCTGACGTTATCGGTTCTGACCACGCGCCTCATAGTCGAGAAGCCAAAGCCAAACCTTACCCGCAATCGCCCTCTGGTATGCCGGGCGTGCAAACCCTTGTGCCGCTTATGCTCAACCATGTTGCCCATCATCGGTTGAGTTTACGCCGTTTTGTCGATTTAACCTCTTCAGGTCCGCAACGAGTTTTTGGGCTTGTTCGTAAAGGGCGCATTAGTATCGGCTATGACGCTGATTTAACCATTGTCGACCTCAAAGCCCAATGGACCATTGACCCCCAATGGCTCGCCTCGCGTTGTGGTTGGTCTCCTTTTGTCGGGGAGCGTCTTATTGGCAAGCCTATTGGCACTTTTATTCGTGGGCACCGTGTCATGTGGGAAGGGACTTTAGCCGATCACCCCATTGGGCAGCCTTTTCGTTTTGAAGCCACAGAAAAACCTTAAAAAGCGTTTTTACCCCCCCCTATCGTCTAGCCCCCTTTTGATTTTTTACCTCTTTTCGGGAAGGTCGAGTCTTTCAAATGTGATGGCGTTAATTTTTTCGATGAGGTCGACACTTTTAAGCGACACTGTAATGAGTTTACAAAGGGTGTCAAAAAGATATTTTCCCCCTCTAAACGCGTTAGGGTCGTTGGGAATGAGCGTGTCTTTGTCCATTGTGTTTTGGTATCGCTCTATAAACCCATCAATGGCGGATTTGCCGTTCATGGTGTAGTCATACGCTTTTGGGGGAATATCGTTGATCGTGATAGAAGGGTTATAATATATCATCACAGACCCATTCTCTTTAGAACGGCGGATTTTTTCAACCCTGTAATTTTCTTCTTTAATGGTGACAGAAGACCAAGGCTCTTGATCTTCATAACGACAATGGAGGTCGCCTAATGCTCTGCCTAGGGCTGCCAAAGTCTGAAATTCTTTCAAAATGGGGAGGCGTGGTGCTTCTTTAGCGAGATCATTGGCGTAAGTTTCTGTATAGGTTTTGTGATGAAACACCGCATAACAATAATAAAAAATGTCTTCCGAACCAATCGTGTGATCCCCTAACGCGTTTTGAAAGCGTTTCACACAAGACGGGTTGATATTGTCTTCCCTGCCGTAGTCTGTATAGGCATAGAGGGGAAAAACTTGAGTCGCCGGCAAAACATGATAATCGGGCGTTGTGTCGGTCATGACAACGCAAAAAGTGCCTACGTTGACCAAAATAACCCTATTTTCTGACTCTGCTTTTGGGAATATTTTTGGCAGTTGACCTTGTGCCTCATGCCACGTTCTTTCCCAATACACATTGGTTTTGACAAAAGGACGATAGAAGGCTGTTCTGATAGAATCCGGGTTAAAATCAGGGATATTTTCTTGTTTAATCAATTTTTGTTTTAGACTTCTTGTCCAAGCTATTTTTGTTGAATCTGTGGTTATGTCTTTATCGGTCAGGGCTTTATATTTGTTAGCATTGGGTATGTTTTGCGTTCTTGCCTCAAAGGCTTTTTTATCAAAGGCTTGAAGATCTGATCTGTAGGTTTGGATACATGTTTCCATGGATTTTTGCAGTTGCGCGCGAGAAAAATTATACACCCAAGCATCTCGCCCTGTTCCCAATCCCACAGAATCAACGAGAAACACGGCAGGGGTTTCGTTGTTCGTTGTTGCGGTGTTGTTTTTTCCTTTTTTTAAGGGTTTTAAGGGAATCAGCGTCTGAAAATCAGAATTTCTTTGATTGAGCCAATCGCCTTTACTGTTGGGTGTTATATTGGTAAAGGGAATATCCTCTAATGTTTGAAATGACGTTAAACGATCTAATTTGTTTTCACGTCTTAAATAATCCTCCACCGCGTAATAATGGATTTTTGCCGCTCCTTGATAAGCCGGGTTTCTCACAAAAAAGCAAATGGCAACAGTGGCGCGGGAACCCGTGTCGAAAATTCCGTCCCCTTCTTTTTTACGTGTTTCGCCCGATGTTCTTGCATTCCCCCTTAAATTGATCACGTAAATATTAGAAAAATCTTTGGCAACACATTTGCGAAAACCGTCGGCAGATTTGGCGTCTAAAAAACCGCCATTGAGAATAAAGCCGATAATCCCGCCGTTTTGTTCAATTTTATTGGTCGCCATACGGATCGCTTGAATGAGAGTGTCTCTCGACGTTATTCCAGAATTTACACTGTCAGATTCTTTCCCATATGTGTCTTTAATTTGCTTTTCTAATTCGGGGTGTGGCAGATTGGCATTGTTATCATTTTGTGAGTCTGCGCCGCCAGAATAAGGCGGGTTGCCGATAATAATGTTAATGTGTTCTCGGTCTAATTGTTCTTCTTTTTGTTTGTTGGGTTCTAACGCCTCAAAAATTTCTTTTCCAAGGGTGTCAAAGAGTGTGGGGTGTTTGGTGTTTTCTCTGGCTTTTTGGCGCTCTAAACTATTCAACGAATCCCCTAAAATTAAATTTTGGAAGGCTTGACAAGCGGGGTTTCTGTTTTTGGCGATCGTGGCAATATTCACCCCCGCGATGTAATACGATAAAAGCGTAATATCTTGCGCAAAGATCTCCTCTTCAACTTTTCTTTTGACATAGGCGTCATCAATAAAATGATTTTCTTTATTGAGTAATGCGGTGATAAAAGACCCCGTGCCTGTAAACGGGTCATAAATTTTCACACCTTGATCGTTGAGGTTTTTTCCAAAATGCTTTTGGGTTAAATCCCGTGTCATACGTAAAATAAAATTCACGGCTTCTATAGGCGTGTAAACAATGCCAAATCGTTCGGTTTGTTTTTTGAAAGCCTGCTTAAAAAACGTGCCGTAAAGGTTTTTAATCACCTGTTGTTTTGAATTTTCCGAATGGGCATTTTTAACTTGTTCCTCAACACTCTCGTAAAGGGGTTTTAAATCACGCGTTTCGTTGTCTAAATGGTTATTTTTTAACGCCTCTAACACTTTATTAAGGGCTTTGGTTATGGGATCCTTTTCCCCCTCTGGAAAAAGGCGCTTAAAAATAGGCTCCGTCACAATATGCGAGGATAAGAGTTCTACCGCTTCTTTTTCGGTAATATTGGGGTGAATGGCGCTTTTTAAGGCTTGTACATAACTTTCTTTGAGAGAAGTCTCACGCTGAAAAATGCCCTCAATTCTGTCGATCAGGGTTTCTGTGATTTTGGCGGTTTTTTCCCCAAAAGTCTGCCAATATCTCTCAACCCCCATACGTGAGGGCATGACGTTAAATAAAGCTTTGCTTAATTGTTTTAGCGTTGTGAAGTGGAGCTGTAACCCCTCTTGTTGGTTGATCTCTTTTTGGGTATTTTTATCGGGCTGTTTTAATGGATCGGGAATAGCGAGTTTTATTTTCTTTTTCCATTGTGTTTCATCGATTAAGGAATCATCTTGGCTTCTTAACGCGCAAAGGACTTTCCAAATACCCTGAAAACCTTTTCCTTCAACGGCTTCATCTAAATTGTTTAAGTCGTTTTCATCAAGTACTAAAGGTAAAATAATATAGCCCAATTCTTTATTGTCGGCTTTTCTTAACACACGCCCGACGGCTTGAATAATATCGTTTTGCGATTGTTTGGGATCAAAGAAAATAACGGAATCTAAGGCTGGTACATCAACGCCTTCACTAAGGCAACGGGCATTACTGAGAATGTTGCAATAATTTTCTTGCGGGTTATTTAAGGTCGATAATTTTTGTAGTCTGTCTTTGGCATTCATACTGCCATCAATGTGATCAATGTTTAATTTTAACGTTTCTGGATTTAAGCAAATATCATTTTGATTAGTGTACCCCCCCCCGCTAATATTAGAACTCTCTTCAATAATTTTTTTAAAAAAACGCGTCAGCGCTTTAGAGGTTTTGATATTACGACAAAATAACACCGCTCTTTGTGCAGGGGTTAAGGTGTCCAGAGGTTTTAAGAAAGTGTTTTCCTCCTGTTGTTGGGAGCTTGTTTGTGTTTTTCCTTCTTCGTTAAGGAAATATAAATCTGACCGTGCTAATCCTTTATACGTGCCTAAAACTTTACACACAAAATCCCGATCGACGAGTTTGCTTTCACTTTTGTGCTCTTTGTCTGCTTTATTTTCTGTCATTTTGAGCGCGACTTTTTCCGTCAGGTCATTCATTGCCTCTGCTCTTAAAGCGACAATCATGACCTGATAATCACTTAAAAGGTCTTGTTCAATCGCTTTAGAAAAAGGCAAAGAAAATATAACGTCGCCATAAATCTGCGGGTCGTCCATCGAATACATTTCGGTATTATTCTGTTTCGCTTTGGCTTGCGACGTAGAAGTCCACACTTTGGGTGTAGCACTCATATATAAACGCTTTTGCGCAGGAATCAGGGCGTCATCATGGCAGTAAAGAAAAGGGCTTTTTTCTTTCTCTTGTGGAGTGTGTGCCCCTACGGTTCTATGCCCTTCATCACAAATCATGAGATCGAGCGGTTTAAAATGATTTTCTTGAAAAGCCTCCGCTAAAACGGGTGAGCTTTGATAGGTTGAAAAAAGAATTAACCTTTTTTGATGTTTTTGGGCTTTGTCAAAGGCTTTACAAATATCTTTAACGTTTGTGGAGGGCGTTGTTGGTAAAGAGGCTATGCTGATATCGTCTTCTTCTTTGCCGGCAGTATTATCAGAGCAAATAATACAGGCGATAAATTCTTCTTTTCTTTCTTTTAAAAATTCTCTGTAAGTTTGTGCCACTAACGCAATGCTTGGGGCAAAAAAACACGCCACACCGTTTTGCGGGCAGAGGGATTCAATCACTCTTAACGCGGTCATGGTCTTTCCAGTACCACACGCCATAATGAGTTTGCCCCGCGTTTTGGCTTGTTCATTCGGGTTTTGGTGTGAAAAATACTCTTTTGTACGGTGTAAAGCCTCTTGTTGATGGGGTCTTAATTCTTTGACTTTTTTCCCTTTAAGGGGAATTTTTGACTCGGAGGGCGTCCATTTTTCCCAATCAATGTTCGAATGTAAAAAATCCTCTTCATTGATGAGATCAACGGGTATATTTTTTCTGATTTGTTCTATTTCTTGACGGGCGTTTTCACTGATATCAGAGGCGGTGATTAAAATACCTTGAGAAAATTGAACAGCCCCCACACCGCTTTGCAGTTTGCTCGTAAAAGTCGCTATATCGTTTAAAGAAACATTTTTCTCTTCGGCGTAAAATTTACATTGCACAGCGGCAAAACGACCGTCGTTATATTCAACGACTAAATCAATACCAGTATCTTGCCTGTTAGACGTCATATCTTTATAAGGCCACTCATTCCAGAGGAAAATGTCTTTTATAGAGTTTTCGCTATCTCGTTCTTTTAAAAGCTCTTTGCTGATTTTTTCAAAAAGTGTGCCTTTATTTCTTTGGTCAATGCCTAATTCTTTGCACTTCTCCCGAATAAGCGCTAAGGGATCTTTATAGTCTTTATCTTTTGAGGGATATTCATTTGTAGCGGCATCATGAGAAGTTGGATAAAGCATGAGGAAAATCCTTTTTTGTTCATTCTAAAAAAGTTTTATCATAATTGAGCCCTAAAAAATTAAAAAAAGCATGTGCCCAAGTATTCTATGTATTCTATGTATTTGTATTCGTTTCTGTTTCACCCAATTCTACATTACATTTCCTCAATGGGTGATAAACACGTCGTTTTAACGGTGCACAATCATCATAAAAAACGCGATACAAATATCGTTGCTTATTTCCATCTTTCTTTTTCAGATGTGCCATACACTACGCATAAAGCTCTTCTGCTCTTCTAAAAGCTGTTTTCTCTCCCCAATGATGGCGGGCATGCTTGCGATAAAAACCACCATTTATTTACCAAATTTGTATTTCTTTGTCAACAGATGATGCCGTTATAAAATTACCCCTATTTTTAGCTCTTACTAAAAATAGGGGTTTTTGACGTCTTAACCACAAGAGTTATAAAAAGAGATTACGTATCCTCTTCAAAAATACAGAAAGCAAGACCTCGCTAACAGTCGTTTAGTGCGCCTGTGCCGAAACAGGACGTGCTACAGGTGTGTTCGTAATGACATAAGAGAGAGATTCCATTCGTGTCATATCAACAACATCACCCACTTTTAAGGTTGCAAGAAAATCCCGCATGGCACGCGTTCTCAACACAACGACATGAAGTTCTTTATCGTCTTTATCATCTGGTACAAAGCTTAATGTATGCGTTTTAAGGTTAATCCCCCGCACAAAAGCCCGTTCCCGATTAAATGCCGCAATAACGCCATGAGGATGCCCATGCACAAACCCTCGTGCCGTTGTCAGCGTTGACTCAGGCATTGGACTCCCTGGTGGCGCTATTTCTGCCCCTAAAGTTTCAACAAAACTAATATTGAGATGATCCCCCTCATGCAAATGGGGCAGATCACGCACAGCGTCCCCATACTCAACTGTTATAAGGTGACCACTCTTTTCACGCAAGAGAATTTCCCGCGCTTGACGGTCAATTGTTTCGACAATCGCTGTCGTGCTCTGATGTTTTAATAAAACAGATGCCTGTGCCTGCGCCACAGAAGAAACAGAAACAACTCCACCCGCAACAGACAACGTACAAAGAGCCGCAGAAGCAATCATCTGCAAAGGAAAACGAACTTTAGAAAAAACTTTTTGAAAATACCCCGTAAAACACCCTAATTTAACCATTATTTTAATCCTTTATTGCGCTTTATTTCTTTCAAGATGAAAATTACTTAAATGATAGCCAAACAAACAAAACTCGCTTTAAGAGAGGAAGCGATGAATAAGGGGGAACCCGCATGCCTTAAACAAACGGACCCCCAAAAAATCAATTTTAGTAAGCGTTGTTGCAACAATGTTTCTTACGAATGAAGTAAACGACTGCAGCAATAAGACCCACCAACACAAGACCTTTAAAAACACATTTCATTGCACAAATTCCTACTCAGTTATTGAAGAATCCAGCGACAACACGACGCCGTACCCTATGTTATCCTTTATACGTTAAAATTATAGTGATGTCACAACATTTTTTTATTTTCATGTTCTATGATTAGAATAATATACACAAAATAATAAGGTTTATACCAGCAACAAAAAGGACATTATTCGATTTCTCTTCTTTTATTTTATACCCTTACCACGGACGTTGTCCCGTTGTGCGGGCATAACGCCACCCAAAATAAATGACTATGAGAAGCACCCCTATGAGAATAGGAAGTGATAAGTGATGAGCAATACGAAACACCGTGGCATAAACAAGCCCGTTAAACATAGAATGAGCCACACTCCCTAAAAAACTATGTGCTGCATGGCTATATCCTATGGCATGACCAAACGCATGATGATGCCCCATAGCATAACCATGGGGAATATGATGATGTGTAGAAAAATTCATAATGATCCTCTTTAATTTAAGGTGCACTCTCCAAAAAGTCTATCGAAGCTTACGAGAACGATCAAGAGTAGAAGCAAGGAGTATTAAACAGAGGATCCCTACCCCATTGACCGCTATTTGCAAGCACCACTCCTCTCCAAACGTACTAAAAAGTAAACGCGCTAATAAATCTAATAACATACTGACCACAAATATTTCTAATGAATGCCGCCCCATACAGGCGATACACTGACCGCTCCACGTTTGTGTTGCCCATTGACGTACCCACGCAGAAGTTTGAAAAAGGTAAAAAACAATGAGAATATCCAGCACACGTGACGGAGAAAGCCATGTTTTAACAGCGGGAATCTCTACCGCTATAGGGCGTAAGTCAGGCAATCCCCACAAATGCCACGGAAAGGCTTGAAACGCCGAAAAGATCAAAAAGACCCAACAACATCCACTCAACCAAAACGCATGTGGAAAATCTGCTCCTCTCTGTTCTCTTTTTGCAGAGAGAATTAGACCCAGCACAAATAAAAACTGCCATGCCAATGGATTAAAATACCACCCACGCGGGTCAAGCCAATTTGGGAAATTGATCACGGGATTCATGTTAATCAGAGCCCAGACACCTCCCGAGAGTACAAGCGGAATCAGATAATGCATCTGCATTAAGAAGTAAACACAAGGCATAATCCCCAACAAAACAATATAGAGCGGTAAAATGTTTAAGTTGCTTGGCAACGCGTTAAAAACAAGCACACGCCACACCCATTCCGTTCCATGGGTTAATTCTGGTTCAAGATAATCGGGAGGAACATCGACAAAACATCGCCACGTTCTTACCATAACAACATATCCCATCACCATGATAATTTGCCCGATATAGAGTTGCACACACCGCCGCCCTATACGCTGCAAAGTTGGTATAACACCGTATTTCTTAAAGCCCCGCCCATAGGCCAACCATGATGTATAACCAGCAAGCAAAACAAAAATCTCTGCTGCATCCGCAAAACCAACATTACGCATCGTGAAACGATTCAAAATATTTTGCGGGATATGGTCAATAAACATCATCAACAACGCAATACCGCGCAAAGCATCAATCCGATGATCACGCCTATGTGTTTGAGATGGTGTTAATTCTCGCTTATCTGGGAACTGAACAATAGTGTGGTGTTGTATAAAAGAATTTGTCATCCCCAATGGATCACGGCATTCTGTCTAAGAACGCGCACAAAGCCCCTTCACAGGCTATAAAATAATTTTAGGCGATATGAAAATATATAACTTTAAGCTTATTATAGCCTAGTTTCTGCCTAGAATTAACTCTTTCGTTATCAAATGACATCAAAAATTTTAGGACAAATTCTATGACACAGCAAAATTTTTCAAAAAATGACATTGTGCACTTATTAGCCAAAGTCACTGACCAAAACACAGGAATTTCTTTAGCCTCTGCAGGACAAATTCAAAATTTTTCCCTTGAAGATCATTGTTTAAGAGTCACCATTACAATCCCCCGTGAACAAGCGGAAATGCTCTCTTCCCTTTGCACACAAGCCTGCCGCTTGCTTGAAACTTTATCGGGTGTTCATAAAGCGACTATTCTCCTCACGGCACATCGTAAAGTGCCAGAAAAAATAACAGAAAACGCACAAGAGAAAATAAAAGCCCCCTTCAAAAAAACCTTATTACCCAACGTTAAAGCCATTATTGCCGTTGCCTCAGGCAAAGGGGGTGTTGGTAAATCAACAACGGCTGTTCATCTTGCCGTTGGGTTTGGTATGGCAGGGTTTAAAACGGGGTTAATGGATGCGGATATTTACGGACCTTCTGTCCCTCGTATGTTGGGGATACATGGGAAACCAGAAATTATAGAGGGTAAAGTTCACCCCATACAAAAATGGGGTATTAAAGCCATGTCACTCGGTCTGATGGTCGATGAAAAAGACGCGATGATTTGGCGCGGTCCTATGGTTATGGGTGCCATTACCCAACTCTTAGGTGATGTTCATTGGGGCACACTTGATATCCTCGTCATTGATCTTCCTCCCGGTACGGGAGATGCCCAACTCTCTATTATTCAGAAAACTTCCTTAACGGGGGCTATTCTCGTTTCAACCCCACAAGATATTGCCCTTATTGATGCACGTCGTGCTGTTAATTTGTTTGAAAAAACCAATGTGCCCCTTTTAGGGCTTATTGAAAATATGTCTTATTTCTGTTGTCCTCATTGTGGGCATAAAACTGAGATTTTTGGGCATAAAGGCGCGCGGCAAGAAGCCGAAACTTTAGGCATACCTTTTCTGGGCGAAATACCCCTTTTAGCCAATATTCGTACAAGTGGTGATAAAGGTGTGCCCGTTATTTTGGAAAACCCACAAAGTGAAAGCGCGCTTGCTTGGCAACGGATTATCAAGACTCTCACACAAAGCCTACGTCATGTGTTGCCTACGCCCTAACGCGACCACAAATAAACATTTTTTAATGTCTACTTTTTAAACCTGAAAAAGGATTGTTTTAGGGATTATTGATGAGGTGAAGTAGAAAGACTCGCCTGAAACTCTTCCCACTCTCTTTTTGTAAGACCGGAATTTTTTTGTTGAACATTTTCCCCCGCCAATATACGCCGTAAAACACCCATCATCGTTTGGGAAAAAGTCACTGCGTTTAATCTGTAGTCCTTAAATGCCGCAAAAGAAAGTGGTACCCACGATTCTACAATCCTTAAAATAACATGAGCGTATTCGCGTATTTCATATTGTGCATGTTCCTCACACCGTAAGGTTAAAAAGTGGAAGAGATTATGTAAATCAATTTTCCAATAAAATTGTGTATACATACTTAAAGGTAAATTGATACGCGCCAATTCCCGCGCAAGGCTATACTCTTCCCCTAAAAATTGTTCGTAAGTATGATAGCTCTGTTGGGCTTCTCGCGCTAATCTTTCGGCAACCTCCCGCGCTTTTTTGGGAGAAATTTGCTCTCCTCTCCCTTGTTTGTTGTTGGCACTTTGCGTGCAAATCACACCCTCTTCGGGCACGTAAAATTCTTTATCAAGAACGGAATAACGTGCCGAATATTCATTGATACTCGCCATACGATGGCGCACCCATTGCCGCGCCACAAATAACGGCATTTTTAAATGAAGTTTCAACACACACATTTCAAAAGGAGAGGTATGACGGTGCCGCATTAAATAATTGATGAGGTTTCTATTATCAGAAACACTCCGCGTACCTTTTCCGTAAGAAACACGCGCGGCTTGGCAAATCGCCGCATCGTCCCCCATATAATCAACAACAGTCACAAAACCATGATCAAGCACAGGGTGCGGGGTAAAAAGTAAGGATTCTATAGTAGGTACTGTCGCCCGCTTTGTTACTATTGTGTCAGATGTGTTCATGATAAAAATTCACAAAAAAGAGTTACTTTTAATGGATGATTGATCGTCTTTATAGAGAAACTTTTTTTGAGTCTCTTAAAATATTCTTTTAGCTTACTTTTTCATAAATCCCTATTTTTCTTTTTATTCTACACGAAACTGATAAGAAACACGCTTGCACTTTTCTGCATTTCCGTGATAAAAAGATTATGTTGGGATTTTTCCAACTATGGCGATAAACGATGTACGGAATAGGCGTAGTGGACCCGGGGGCGGTACCCGGCGTCTCCACCAAAAGAGTTTGATTTTAAAGACAAATTCCTATGGTTGGGGGGACGAAACAGGATCGACACGCGTAGTAAAGGTATTTCTTTCGCTCGGCATTGTACCACCGTTATCGGGCTGATTTTACAAGTGCCAATGATGATTCTGAGGTGCTCGCTGTCGCAGCTTAAGCGATAAGCGCGGTTCGGAAGGCACCGGGCAACAGAAGCCTTCCACTTTTAACTATATTTTGGTTGTTTTACGGTTTTAGATGGTATTTGTTGGTGTACTAATAGAGAATAACTTACTATTCTTAACAAAATAAAAACAGTGGAGAGACGTGTACACATGGCAGACGATGACGATACTGTAGGAGAAGATTCTCTCCTCCTCGCTGAAAGTAAAATGCCTTACGCCCAATGGCTTGATCAGGCGTATCGTTCTGTGATGTGTCAAGCGCTTGACTATTTTAGCCACCATGGGCGTATCGGTGATCATCATTTTTTTATTACATTTCGTACAGATTTCCACGGCGTAGAAATGCCGCCACGGGTTCGTGCCCAATATCCCCACGAAATAACAGTTGTTCTTCGTAATCAATTTTGGGATCTTACTGTTGATCGTCAATCGGGCGTTTTTTCAGTCACGCTTTCTTTTAGTGGTGTTTCCTCTCGTCTTGTTGTGCCATTTAAGGCTGTTACACGTTTTGCTGACCCCTCTATTCATCTTGATTTATATTTCATGACAGAAGAAGAGTCCGAGGACGTTACACACACTGAAACCCCTAACACAACCAATAGTGCTGACAAAACGGATACGTGTTTCTCTTCCTCAAAGCCGTCAGACAACATTTCTTCAGGGGTGATTAGTCTTGATGCTTTCCGTAAAGGACGCCCTCCCAAGCCGACTCAATAACAGGTTCAATAATAGACTTTCAGGTTTATAAGATTCTTCACAGGAGTGTAGATAATGACAAACGCTTTTACTTATTCGCCCCTTTTTCCGTTAGGAAAAGATACCACCACTTACCGTAAACTTGATATTAAGGGCGTTAGTACTTCCACTTGTAATGGACATACAATTTTACACATTACCCCTGAAGCACTTACGGAACTCACAGCGAAAGCTTTTCATGAAGTCGCCCATTTTCTACGGGCGAGCCATTTAGAAAAATTAGCCCTTATTTTGAAAGATTCTGAAGCCTCAGATAATGATCGTTTTGTCGCCTTAGATATGCTGAAAAATGCTTGCATTGCAGCAGGTGAAGTATTGCCTATGTGCCAAGATACAGGAACAGCCATTATTTTTGGTAAAAAAGGGCAACGCGTTTGGATTGAAGGAAACGAGGAAATCGCTTTTTCCAAAGGCGTTTATGAGACTTATACGCGTACAAATTTACGCTATTCTCAAATGGCACCCCTTACCATGTTTGAGGAAAAAAATACTGGCACAAACCTTCCTGTACAATGTGATATTCTTGCAAGCCCTGCGGGTGAGCATGATGAAGAACTGAACCTGATGTTTGTAGCAAAAGGTGGTGGGTCCGCGAATAAAACATTTCTTTTCCAAGAAACGCGTGCTTTGTTAGGTTCTGAAGAGCATTTACTCACATGGTTAGACAGTAAAATTCGCACACTCGGCACAGCAGCTTGTCCTCCTTATCACCTAGCAATTGTTATCGGCGGTATGTCGGCGGAACAAACGCTAAAAACTGTTAAACTCGCCTCTACCCATTGGTATGATGCTTTACCCACGTCTGGAGATATGACAGCCCATGCGTTCCGTGACCTTGATATGGAACGTAAAGTTTTAGAACTCACCCGTAAATTAGGTATTGGTGCCCAATTTGGTGGAAAATATTTTTGCCATGATGTGCGCGTTGTACGGCTCCCCCGTCATGGGGCTTCTTTACCTGTAGGAATTGGGGTCTCTTGCTCTGCCGACCGTCAAATTAAAGCACGGATTACAGCAGAGGGTATTTTCCTTGAACAACTTGAACATGATCCAGCCCGTTTCCTCCCTGAAATTACCGATGAACATTTAGAGGGAGAAGCTATTCCCATTGATTTAAGCCGTCCTATGGACGAAATCCGTAAAGAATTATCAAAATACCCTGTTAAAACCCGTTTAGCTCTCACAGGCACAGTCGTTGTTGCGCGTGACATTGCACACGCCAAATTCCGTGAACGTCTACAACGTGGAGAGGGTTTGCCTCAATATCTTAAAGACCACCCTGTCTACTATGCTGGACCTGCAAAAACCCCTGAAGGCATGCCTACAGGTTCTTTCGGTCCAACAACGGCAGGGCGTATGGACACCTATGTTGATGAACTACAAGCCAATGGTGGGTCTTATGTTATGCTTGCTAAAGGGAACCGTTCTAAAGCTGTGCGTGATGCTTGCCAAAAACATGGTGGATTCTATCTTGGGTCTATCGGTGGACCTGCAGCACGTTTAGCCAAAGACTGTATCCGTCATGTTGAGGTCCTAGAATATCCTGAACTTGGTATGGAAGCTGTTTGGAAAATTGAGGTCGAAAATTTCCCTGCTTTTATTGTCATTGATGACAAAGGAAATGATTTTTTCGCGAATTTATAATACGGCGTTGCTTCCTTTTTCATAAAAAGAAACTGATAAAAGAAAACGCCGCTAAGGCGGCGTTTCTGGTTTATTAAGATTCCGCTACCCTGTCAGCTTGAAAATTGGAGAAGACCAATGAATAGATTAAAAGCTTGCTGCTCATGCTTAACGGTTCTAAAAAACCAGATTAACGCACGTAAAAAAGATTTTATTGGGTAGAATTTCCTATATACTCTTCCTATATTCGAGGCGTGATAGGTTTCAAAGAATGGTAGT
>JAFVHT010000035.1 GCA_017474285.1 Acetobacter sp. | reverse complement strand
CAACTCTCCCCTCCAAACTCTCACTCTCACCAACAGCATCCCTCTCCTCTCTCAACACACAACCCACAATATCCAACAACTCTCTATCGCTAACCTCCTCTCTCAAGCTATCAACGCTATCTCTCACGAAGGCTCCATCTCCTCTCTCTTCAATTAAAAAAACTCACACAAAACAGGCTTAAAACAACAGGCTTAATCATATTTTGGAAGCCCTTGCTTTCGTCTGTTGATGTTCCGCCGAAAGCTGTATAGTTCATTGTGCTGTTGGTGACGAAGACGTTAGAGGTATCGTTAGAACCAGCTGTAACACCATTTTTGGGAGCCAGACCGAGGACTTGTGCCATAGTTGTGCCCTGTGTATAGGTGCCACCATAAACAGAGAGATTACCTGCTGAGGTTTGTGTGGTTAAGTCTCTTGTAGAGCACACCGTTAAAGCTAAAAAGCGTTGAAATTTCTTGAACCCTTACTGCGTGGCTTTAAAGATAAAAACGATGCCAAAAAACAACGTAGGTATTTTGCCTGTTACCAACAAAATACCTACTTTCTAAAAAATCCCTTTTTATTGAAGCAAAAAAGGGTATGTTATTGCATAATATTGATCGTTCGTACAAGCATAGAACGCGTAACTTGAAAAGTATTCAGATTCGCAGCAAAAGAGTGTTGTGCTTCATGCGTATCCATCACTTCAATCACAGAATGCACATTGGGGATTTTGACATAGCCTTGCTTATCAGCAACGGGGCTTGTCGGGTCATACTTTTTGTCAAAAGGAGACATGTCTTCTCCAATTTTGGCCACTTTAACGCCCACAACGCCTGTTTCTCGGTTAAGTGTTTCTTTAAAAGTAATGGTTTTTCTACGATAAGGATCTGAACCTGGGGTCTGCCCTGTTGTGTCACGGTTTGCAAGATTTTCAGCAACGATTCTAAGGCGAGCGGCTTCAACGCGCATACCATCACCAGAAATACCAAGAGTATCAGCAAAATCCATGAGAAAAATCCTTATACCAAGAAATTAGGCGTTATTCGTATTGAGAACAATACGGTACATCGACATATACAGATTGTAAAGCGTTGAAGCAAGGCGTTGCTCTTCATCTGTGATGGTTATTTTTTGAAGTTCGTCTTCAATTCTTACACGGTTACCATCAATAGAAGTTGTGCCAAAAGCAGGACCTATTTGGACACGTGTATTTCCATCATTGATGCCTTGCATATGACCAGGTTCTGTGCGGGCGAGAGAAACAGTCATTTGTTTATTGAGAATGCCTTTGAAAGGAGCAAGATCTCTAGCAACGTAATTAGGTGTGTCAGCATTAGCTACGTTGCCTGCAAGAACGGATTCGCGATGTTGAAGCCAACGTAACCTCCGTTCTCCAAGGGCAAGGAGGTCAGTTCTACTTTGTGTTCCCGCAGGTTGGCCGTTAGGTTGAATGGTAAGCGCATCAAACATAAGCAAGACTCTTTCTTTAAGGAGAGTTCAGGGTAAATGTGCTGCTCTTGAAGTTATTTAAGCAAACAAAAGATAAAGCACAATAACACAGATGAAATGATAGACTCTATAAAATAAATGATAAACTCTATAAGATAAATATTAGAAGGAACTAAGAAGTGCCTATAAAACACATAAAGCCTATAAAGAGGAAAACATGAAAAAAGGGAGGTTTGCAGGTGTAAGCGATATGCTTTTTATAACAGGGCTTGCTGCCTTTGTCATGCTTGTATGGAGTTTGTTAGCACGGCATTGGAGTACCTCTTTTGCAGGGTTTGCGATAACGTTATGGTTTCCGCTTTCGATTTTGCTTTATCGGGGCATATTGCGATGGTTTGATGTGCTTGTTGGGGAAAGTCGTAGGTCTCTTGATCTATCGAGTCATTTACGACGACAAGTAACAGCGGCTTGTTTATTGACGGCGTCTTTTTCGGTTGTTTTTCTCACGTGTTTTTCTATTTCTGAAGCTCTTGAGCGTAGTTTTGCTCTTAATGTCGTATGTTTGTTGGCTTTATTAGATACAGCAGAAAGGCGTATGCCGAGTCTTATTACTGTACCTTTGTTGCTTTATGGGTTGTGGGTAGGGCTTATGGCAGGCACGTTGGAACAGGCGGGGCAGGCTGTTTTTGGGGCTTGTGTCGTCTGGATAGGCGTTTCTATAGGTTTAGGGATATTATCCATTTCGCTGCGGAGACGTTTTTTATCGGGGGAAGTAACAACAATGGCGGCAGCCTGTGGGGCATGGGTGGGCTTATCAGGCATAGGGCTGTTTTTGGGTAGTGCGGCTTGTATTTATTGGTGTGAGTGTATGGTTGTTCAATATGGTTACGGGTATTTTTTAGGACGTTTTGGTGGGTGGGAGATTCCTTTAGAAGAAAACGAGGGGAAAAAATGGAAAAAAGAGAGTATACAGCCTATGGGTCCCTCTTTGGCGTTGGGGTTAGGGATAAGTTTTTTATTCAAAGGTTTGTTGCCAGATGGGTTTTTCTCTAACGGAATCCCTTTTATCGGTGGAGGCAATTAGCTTTTGATAGTCTTCGAACAAATTAACGCCGACATAATACACATGGGCAACATATAAACAATCGTAATTGGTTTTTACCATTTTTTTACCGACTTAATTTTTATATTTAGTTTCTATCATGAGGTTTTAGAGGGAGGGGGACTGCAACGTTTTTTAGCTTTAACAGTGTGCTGAAGAAGGATTTAACCTCACCAACCTCAGCAGGTAATCTCTCTGTTAAAGGTGCTAGCTATACACAGGGCACAACTATGGCCCAAGTCCTTGGGCTCGCTCCCTCTGGTGTTGCTGCAGGTTCTAACGATACCTCTAACGTCTTCATCACCAACGGCACAATGAATTTTTCTGCCTTCGGTGGATCAACGGACGAAAGCACCGGCTACCAAAAAATGCTCAAATAGGTTTGAGAAAATCTTTAACGGCTTCTTTTGAGGAAAAAGAAACCATAACGAATCGGCGTATTCGTTAGAATATATTTGAAATATATCTGTTGATCTATTTTTTTGTGCGTAGCGAACGCCAAAGCCAAAAAAGCAAAAATGTCGTGATAAAAAACGCCGTTAAACGTGCGTGTAGTTGCGAGGAAACAAAAACGCTTAAAAGGCTGTCTAACCGATAGGCTTTTTCATCATAGGCGCCATTTGCGGCAAAGCACCCTTGAACAGGGGTATAAAGCGAATCGGGTAACGGTGTTTCGGCCCAATCATGCCCCATTTGGGCTTTATAGCCATGCGTTGCGCGATGATGACGCCAACGATACGGCATAAGATTCTGTAAAAAATGCGGGAGGAAAGCGCGAAATCCAATAGAAATAGAATCACTCGGGTTAAAAACGGCGCGACAAATGGCTTCTGCGGCCACTTCTGGCGCGTAAACAGGGCCGTAAGGCTGCATTATTTTGCCGGTTTGATTATGAACCCACCCATAACGAGGCGTATTAATAGCAGGAAGATTAACCATAACCACATGAATACGATCAGCATCGTGTTCAATTTCTACACGGAGACTTTCGCAAAAAGCGCGTAATCCAGCCCGCGCCCCATTTTCAACCGCTTGAAGGGGGAGGTCCCGCAAATGGGGGGCAAGGTCAAGGTTAATAATGGTGCCAACACCGCGCCGGCGCATGACTTCTAAAGCGGCAAGCGTGCCGTGGATACTGCCCATATAAGTTACATGCGTAGCCCTTTGAATATCGGCAGCTTGCAGGGCGGCGACTTGCCCAAAAACAGAAACCCCCGCACAATTTACCCAAACCGCGATAGGTCCGAGTTTTTCTTCAACCGTAGCAGCGGCGTTTTGCACAGCGTGCGCACTGGTCACGTCAATGGGAATAACAAGCGAACGGACATGATGCCGATCAAGAGCTTGGGCTGTTTCTTGAAGACGGTCAGCTTCACGCCCTAAAAGAGCAATATCAAACCCCGCCCGTCCAAGAGTAAGCGCGGTTGCGCGTCCAATACCTGAACCGGCTCCAGTAATAACGACTGTATGTGTTGATGAGCGTGCTGACATTATTTTCTGTTTTTATAATTTTCTAAAAAAAACAAAACACCCCCAAGCTGAAAGCTTGGGAGCTTGAGGGCGTTTTGCAACAATCCAAAGATCCAAAGGATCGCTTTGTATCAAGTTTACAAGACTTATTGATACAGAGCAAGGATGTTTTGGGACTGACCATTGGCGATGGTAAGCGCTTTAATCGCCAATTGTTGTTTTGTTTGAAGAGAGGTAAGTTTTGCACTCTCTTGCGCCATGTTAGCATCGGTAAGGGCGCTAATACCGTTGTTAAGGTTGGTGGTGACGCTTTGTCCGTAGGTTGTCATGTTTTGGATGTTATTTTCAGCGGCACCGAGTGTGCTTGTAACGTTCGTCATAGCGACGATCGCGTTTTGAACAAGCTTAATCATGTTTTGGTAGCCTTTGCTTTCGTCCGTTGATGTTCCACCGAAGGCAGAAAAATTCATTGTGCCGTT
>JAFVHT010000034.1 GCA_017474285.1 Acetobacter sp. | reverse complement strand
CGCCTCCGCCCAATAATAATAACGCTGGGAATTTTTAGCATCGGCAACCGTAAAATCAATACGATCTAAACAAGAACAATCATAATTTTTGAACACAGCCTTACGAACATTATTCTTAATCGTCTCTTCCGTGTCTTGCGTTTGTTTTACTTCTTGTTTCTCTTCTTTTGGTTTTGGGCACTTCGGGGGGTTCGCCATTGGTATTGTCTCTAAGGTTTAGGCTTAAAAAAATAACAAAAGAAATAATAAAAGAGCTTTTTTGTGAGGATCTTTATTGAGACTTTTTATCTCTTAAAATATTAAGACTTAAAAGTTAAAAGTCTTTCATACTTTTATCACGCATAAGGCGTGCTTTATCACGTTGCCAATCCCGTTCAGCAATCGCGTGGCGTTTATCGACATTTTTTTTCCCTATCCCTAAACCTAACGTTACTTTTGCAAGACCTCTGTCATTAAAATGAATATCTAGAGGTACCAAAGTCGCACCTTGTTTGGCAATTAACCCTATATATTTTCGTATTTGTTTACGCTGTAGAAGCAGTTTACGAGGCGCACGCGTGTCAAAACGAGAGAGAACACCCCCCTGATATTCTGGAATATGGCTATTAAAAAGCCACAAATCCCCATCACGCTCAGCGGCAAAAGCCTCGGTAATGGTAGCGCGCCCTAAACGCAAACTTTTCACTTCAGGTCCTAAAAGAACAAGCCCGGCTTCTACCGTTTCTTGAATGGCATAATGAAACCGTGCTTTACGGTTTTGTGCCACAATACCGCAAGATATCATGGTACTCTTTTTAGTTTTGCCACCTTTTTGGCTCATTGTTAGCCTATTTTCAGTTATCGTGTTTTTTAAGAGAGCAAACCTACCGATTTTAAGGCCTCACGGACTTTTTGGCGTGATTCTTCACGAATAGGCGCAAGGGGTAATCGACACGTTTCTCCCGCTAACCCTAACAAACTCGCTGCATATTTGACAGGTCCAGGATTACTTTCACAAAAAAGCGTTTCATGTAAAGGAAGTAATTTATCTTGAAGTGCCATAGCCTCTTGAACGCGCCCCTCTTTCCACGCTGTTTGTACAGCGGCACAAAGTGCTGGCGCTATGTTTGAAGTTACACTAATACAACCATCGCCCCCTGTGGCTAAAAAAGCAACAGAAGTGCCATCTTCTCCCGAAAGTTGGTTAAAAGGCTTTTCAATAGCCGCTCGAACTTGCAACGGACGCATAAGGTCGGTGGTTGAATCTTTTACACCAATAATATTACCATGTTTTGCAAGCCGCGCCATGGTCGAGACACTAATATCAATAATTGATCGACTCGGAATATTATAAAGAATAATAGGAATCGAAATCGCATCAGCAACAGCCATAAAATGCCGATACAGCCCTTCTTGCGTTGGCTTGTTATAATAAGGCGTTACAACAAGAACAGCGGAAGCACCGACTCGTTCTGCATGTTGCGCTAAAGTAATTGATTCCGCCGTACTGTTTGATCCTGCACCTGCAATAATAGGCACGCGACCTGAAGCCGTTTTAACAGCAGATTCAACAACCGCATGATGTTCATGATGGCTAAGGGTTGGGCATTCTCCCGTAGTTCCTACGGCACACAGGGCAGAAGTGCCCTCGCGAATTTGCCAATCAACCAAATTTTCAAAAGAGGCAAAATCTAAACTCCCATCCTGATTCATAGGGGTAATCAGTGCTGTAATAGACCCTGAAAAAAACGCGTGAGGTGTATTACGAAACATAGTATGAGACCTCGTATGAGACATGGGCTTTGCTCTCCTTTAAGAACATATGATTCTTGTTAGCGGTTATTGTTGTTTATTATGTTCTACCCTTTGGTAGTGATATGATGGCGAAATGGCGACGGTACGTAAACACCTAAAATTGTAATTTCTTGCGTAAAAGCACGAAGTTCTGACAATGCTTTTCCTAAGGCAAAAGATTCTGGATGTCCTTCAACGTCCATTAAAAAGCGTGTTGCGGCGAAATTCCCGCCCGACATATAACTCTCTAAACGTGTCATATTAACACCATGAACCGCAAATCCCCCTAACACTTTATACAAAGATCCTGCTTTATTTTCGATACTGAAAACAAGAGTCGTCATTACTTGCGGTGTCTCTGGGGATGGACGTTCAGCTGTGCGTGAGGCAATGTAAAAACGTGTTACATTATCAGCACTATCTTCAACATGATGTCGAAGAATTTTAAGCCCATATAATTCAGCCGCGAGTTCTGAAGCGACTGCGGCATCTTCAGGATTGTTCCATTGTGCAACAAGTTCAGCCGCTCCTGCTGTGTCAAATTCAACAACAGGCGTAAAATGATGGGTCCGTATAAGGGTGCGTATTTGGTCCATAGCCACAGCGTGTGTATGGACACGTTTCACTTGCTCAAATTCTGCCTGCGGTACCCCTAATAAACAATGTTCTATGCGTTCAAAATGTTCACCAACAATAAACAAACCCGCATCAGGTAACAGTAAATGAATATCGGGAACGCGACCGACTAAACTATTTTCACACGCCAGCATCGCAAGCTCTGCTCTGCCTTCATGAACAGCTTGAATCGTCTCCGCAAAACTATGACAGGGAAGCGTTTTCCACCCCGGTTTTACTTTACGGCAAGCAAGATCAGAATAAGCGCCCGGTTTTCCCTGAAAAGCAATAATGTGTTGTGCCACCTTTTTTATACTCCTCTTATAGTCCCTATAGGCTGCTTAAATATTTGGAAATCATCGCGCGCGCGTTGTAAATCTTCTGGTGTATCAACGCCATAAGGGGCTTTTTCAATTTGTGCGCAGCCAATACGCATACCCGCCTCTAACGCGCGTAATTGTTCAAGACGTTCACGTTGTTCTAACCCCGATTCGGGTAAATGAACAAAACGTTCCAACGCTTCACGCCGCCACGCATAAACGCCAATATGGTGCCATAAAGCCCCCTCCCCCCATGGAATAGGGTTACGTGAAAAATAAAGAACATGCGCTTCATTTTGTGTTGGGGAAAAATGACAAGCGACCTTAACAATAGAAGAAATTGAAGCCTCATGCTGTGCAAGAGGGGCTACCAAAGTACCAATATCAAAAAAGGGATTTTTCATCACTTGCATAACTTTATGCAAGCTGTCAGGGTCAAAATTCGGTAAATCACCTTGTAAATTGATAATAATATTGTGCTGTTCGTCTTTATCAAGCTGTTGTACGGCTTGCCAAACCCGATCCGATCCCGATGGGAGTAATGGGTCTGTCAATATTGCTTTTCCTCCAGCTTGAGAGACAACGTCGTAAATTGCTTGATCAGCTGCTGCAACAAGAACAGGGGCAAGATGTGCCCGTTCGGCTGCTGCTAAAACGTGCAAAATCATCGGCTTACCGCCAATATCTGCCAAAGGCTTTCCCGGTAAACGCGTTGAAGCTAACCGCGCAGGGATCACAATAAGAGGTTTCATAGAAAAAAGAAAATCAAGAGAGTCAATAACGAAAAGAGAAATAAACAGATTTTCAAACAAAAATATAATACTATAGATTGAATATAAAGTGCTTAAAAAAGCCTCTCGCTTATAGATCGTTTATATCGTTTACAGTGTTGGATAACCCCTTTGATGACACCCTCTACCGAAATAGAGTCTTATACTAAAATAGCGGCTTTACTTGCCGATACGGCACGTTCTGTTATACGCCCCCTTTTCCGACGTGCTCTTTTAACACAAAACAAAGACGATACAAGCCCTGTGACTATTGCCGATCGAAGCGCTGAACGGGTTATGCGCGCTCTTTTAGCGGAATATGTCCCCGATCATGGTGTTTTTGGAGAAGAATTTGGGCATGATAATCCACATTCTCTTTATCAATGGGTGTTAGATCCTATTGATGGAACGCGTGCCTTTATCACAGGTCGCCCACTTTTTGGCACTCTTATTGCACTTCTCAAGGACGGTGTCCCTCTTTTAGGGGTGTTAGATCAACCTATTCTTAACGAGCGTTGGCTGGGGATTATAGGACAGCCTACAGTTTTTTCTTCGCCTTTTGGAGGGCATGTAGGTACGCGGCAAAATATTCGTCTGACAGAAGCTGAAATGTCTTGTACAGCACCAGAAATTTTACAAAATGCCCCGCATGATCGTTGGCTTACCCTACACAACAAAGCCAAACGCATCACATGGGGAGGCGATTGTTACGCCTATGGTCTTCTTGCCTTGGGACATATTGATTTAATTACAGAATGCACGATGAACTTATGGGATTGGGCTGCTCTTGTCCCTATTATTCAAGGGGCTGGCGGTTTTATAACCCAATGGGATGGAACGCCTTTACAAGCGGGCGGTGATGGGACTGTTTTAGCCACAAGCTCTGCGGAATTGCATCAAGAAGCTGTTGCAATTTTAACAAATAAACCAACCGATAAGGCTTAATACCCTTTCTTTCTTGAATATTCTCATTTTATAGGAGTGATGAGAAACGTAACAAATAGAGCATTGTAGGAGGTTGGTATGTTATTTCAGCGTGCTTTTCAAAATTATTTAAAACCTATGCCTCCAAAGATCTACCCTCGATTAGGGGCGTATTTAAGATTTCTTGAACGAGAAGTTTTTTCCACACTAGAAAGATATAAAAACTCTTCTCCTTTAGAACATTCAGGTATGATGATGTTAGAATACGTCCTCACGATGTTACCGATTGAGGATATGCGTAAGGAAAGAGACCAATCTAGACGGTACAGAACATTTATTGAGCCTGCTCTCAATACTTTAGGAAGGTCTTTTGATAGTATTCAGAATCACGCAACTAAAGCAGTAAGTTTTTTAGATTCTTGTTACTCCGCAAAGGAATATATGGTCAGCGTGACATGTGAGAAGCCTCTCACACAAATGCCTATTGGTAAAGGATGGCAAGCGTGGAAAGAGATGAGACCTTTTAGGCTTGTTGTCTGCACTTCTCACGAATTAAGTTTTCAAACCTATCAAGATAAAATTAAATTTGGAGAAGATCAGCCTGACTTAATGGTCTATACACTTAATGTTCCTATGCTCGCTATGATGTATACTGAGTATCTTAACGCGCTTGGTTCTATACCTCCCGATGCTCTGCCCTGTTTTTTACATCGTTATGTTGTTTTTCCCTCTCTTTTACGCGATAACGTTACTCTATGGGTCAGGAACCAATATCTCCTCTGTATGGAAAAAACGATCCCTTAGTAATAAAGGATTTGAAGATGCGATCTGGAAAACGGCTTATAACGGACGCGTAGGGTCACAATATCCTCAATTTATAGAAGATATTTATTCTCTTCTCAAATTAGGAACACAGGGGAGCGTTTATCCTAATGTGATTTTATCGAGTTTCTTGCTTTTAGGAAATATCTCTGTTTTAGACTATTTCGATCATTTGCGTAAAAACACACAAATCCCTCAGCTACGGCAATATAGCTGGATGGAATATTTGATGTACTCAAAATGGATAGAACTTGTCGCACGGGTTATACATTTGTACCCTCATGCCCCTAATGTAAGCACTTTCAAAAATGATTTCTCAAGAGAACTATCGTCCTATATTGATTCGCACCCGTGGACCGATTGTACAGATAATTTTACGAGAAATTATATTGAGAGATCTTTAAAAAATCTTACCTTTATAGTTTCTTTTCTGTCACAAGCGAATATTCCTCGCCCTTAATCCCGCCTTTCATAGTAAATCCGTTACTCCTATAATGATGTTTCAATAACCTCTCAACAACCTCTCAAAAACTTCTTAAAAATCTTGCTCTCTTTACGAGACAACCTTTACAATAGACTAAAGGCAAAAGAATTTTCACAAGCGATGGTTTTAGTTCATGACACAAGTACAACTTTCTCTTTCTAAAAATAAAATTCGTTTTCTCTTGTTAGAGGGTATTCATGATAGTGCCGTTCATCTTCTTCAAACATGCGGCTATGATAATATTGTGCGAATAAAAGGAGCCCTTGAAAAAGAAGCCCTTAAAGAAGCTCTGCAAGGTGTTCACATTGTTGGTATTCGGTCTAGAACACAGCTAACACAAGAAGTTATTGAATCGGCTGATAAACTTATGGCGATAGGGTGCTTTTGTATCGGCACCAACCAAGTCAATCTGACAACCGCGCAAATTAACGGTATTCCCGTATTTAATGCCCCTTATAGCAATACACGTTCGGTTGCCGAACTTGTTATCGGTGAAATTGTTATGCTTATGCGGCGGATTTTCCCACGTTCAGTAGAATGCCATAAAGGTCAGTGGAATAAATCGGCTACCAATAGTTGGGAGTTACGGGGAAAAACGCTGGGTATTGTTGGGTATGGATCTATTGGCTCGCAACTTTCTGTTTTAGCTGAAGCCTTTGGGATGCGTGTTCTCTATTACGATGTTGTGGATAAACTTGCCCATGGCAACGCGAAACCCGTAGGCACTCTTAAAGATCTCCTTGCCCAAAGTGATGTTGTTAGTTTGCATGTTCCCCAACTCCCAACAACAGCAAATATGATTGGGGCTGAACAAATTAAAGCCATGAAGCCCGGATCTTTCCTCATCAACAATGCACGAGGCAATGTGGTTGATCTTGAAGCTCTCGCTGAAGCCCTTAAAAGTGGGCATTTGCTCGGAGCCGCGATTGATGTTTTCCCCGTAGAACCTAAAAGTGCGGGAGAACTACTTTCTACACCTCTTATGGGGTTAGACAATGTGATTCTTTCACCACATATTGGAGGGTCTACAGCCGAAGCACAAGAACGGATTGGTGTAGAAGTCGCGCGTAAACTTGTAGATTATTCTGATGTGGGTACAACGTTGGGAGCTGTTAATTTCCCCCAAGTGCAACTTCCCCCTAGCCCAAGGGGTACACGGTTTATGCATGTACACCGCAATATTCCCGGCATTATGACAAAACTAAACGAGGCTTTTTTGCACGAAGAGTGTAACATTACCGGACAGTTTTTGCAGACAGATAATGACATTGGTTATGTTGTGATTGAAGCAGATACGCGTGGCGATATGGCGCTTGATAACCGTATTCTTTCGACTTTACGCAATATTGAAGGCACTATCCGTGCTCGATTTATTTATAAGGATTGTTAATCATGACAACGCAGACGGAGAGACTTAATTTCCGCCTGCGTAGTTTTGCCTTTTCAGGTATTGAAGCACGTCCTGTTTGGGTTGAGGTCCAAATTTCAACAGGGCTCCCTGCTTTTCTGATTGTCGGTTTACCTGATAAAGCCGTTGGTGAATCGCGTGAGCGTGTTCGGGCTGCCTTAACGTCTATCGGTTTAGCCCTTCCCGCTAAACGTATTCTTGTCAACCTTGTACCAGCTGATTTACCTAAAGAAGGTGCACATTTAGACCTTCCCATTGCCATAGCGCTTTTAGCTGCCATGCAGGTTATTCCCTCAGAAGAAGCCGCTTCTTATGCGGCTTTGGGAGAATTATCACTTGATGGACGCCTTAATGCTGTTTCTGGCGTTTTATCTGCCGCATTAGAAGCGGCTTCTATGGGATTAGGTTTGATTTGCCCTGCTTCCCAAGGAGAGGAAGCCCTTTGTGGAGGTGATATTGCCATTCTTGCTGCGCCCAATTTACTTTCGCTCATTAACCACTTTCATGGGCGCCAACTTCTCATCCAACCTGTTTTTACAAATCCTCCCGCCGACCAAACAACTCATGATAAATCCTTAACACCTGACCTTGCCGATATAAAAGGCATGCAAATGGGGCGCCGTGCGTTAGAAATAGCCGCGGCAGGTGGACATTCTCTTTTACTTTCCGGTCCACCAGGTTCGGGAAAATCCATGTTAGCAGCCCGCCTTGTGGGACTTTTACCAGATTTGACCCCTGTTGAAAGCCTTGAAGTGTCGCGCATTTATAGCGCAGCAGGCTTGCTTGACGGAGGTCGTCCTTTAAGGCGCCCTCCTTATCGTGACCCGCACCATTCAGCAAGTCTGCCTGCTTTGGTTGGAGGAGGGACAAAAGCCAAACCGGGAGAAATAAGTCTTGCCGATCATGGCGTTTTATTTTTAGACGAATTACCAGAATTTAGCCGTACCGCTTTAGAAGCTCTTCGGCAACCCCTTGAAACAGGGCGCGTCAGTATTGCACGCGCCTCAACCCATGTAACCTATCCTGCCCGCTTTCAGTTAATCGCGGCGATGAATCCGTGCCGTTGTGGTTATTTAGGCGATGCAACGCGAGAATGTCGTAAAGCCCCGCGCTGTGGAGAGGAATATATGGCGCGTCTCTCAGGACCTTTGCTTGATAGAATAGATCTGCATATGACGATGCAACCCTACGAACCCCTTACCTATATGACAGAACCTGCCTCTGAGAGCAGTGCCGTTGTTGCACAACGTGTTTTTACAGCACGAAACCGTCAAAAAGAACGGCAAGGCGATGTCGTCAACGCGCTTGCCCCCATTGATGATTTACACCTTTCTCCTGCAGCACAAGACATGGCACAAAAAATTGCGCAACGTTTTCGCCTTTCTGCACGAGGATACACGCGGCTTACCCGTGTTGCGCGCACAATTGCAGACCTTGCCGCCTCCCCTGCTGTTGAACCTGCTCATATGGCAGAAGCCGCTACGTTTCGGCTACGCAGTAATAGTCTTTAACAAAACTTTAATCAGTTCTTTTATTACTCTCAAAGATTTTTTTTCCGTTTTCTCAAACGATGCCTAGAGTGTTCCAAACGGAAAATACAAAATGCCTTTGATTTAAGGCATTTTACATTCTGGTCCTATAGGACCGCCTTTATAGCGTGTCCATGTATGTGTTTCCCCAAAAAGAGGTATAGCAACATATCCCCTTAATTTTAACACGTCCCGATCTGGAGACCATAATTGTGCATTATAGATTTTACCACTATCTGGATCAAGAACATGTCCATTTAAATGCGTGCTATCTGCCGATAAGCGATGAAAATCGGTCAACATTCTAATATTACATTCAGACTTACCATCATGCCCACGAGGCACATCATTGCCATCATAGCGCAACCCGACAAGATTACCGCACAAAGAATTTCCACACCGTTCAATCTTAAAAACACCATCATGTTCTGGTGTGACCCAATAGCCAAGTAAAGCCTCTTCTTGTGTGGTGGCATAAGCCTTTTTTGAAAGAGGTGCAACGACTATAAAACACATCAAATAAAAAGTAATCAGTGTAACGCAGAGGCTGTTCTTTACACCTGTTCTTATATTTTTTTCTTTGTCCTTTCCTTTTAGTACTTGTCTCATGCTGTCCTTACCTATGTTTGCTTTTACGGTTTTCCTCATATTTTTCCTTACAGTTTGTGTATAGTTTTCTCTCGTTGTCTTTATTGTTCTTATAAAACTCCATGTTTTTAACTTATGTTTTTAACTTATGTTTTTCTCTGATTCTTTGCGTTATTTCATCATTTTCTAAAAATTTCCTAAAAAATCTCTTAAATAATAAATTATTCAATTCTTTCAAACGCTCTAACTATCAGCTTTACGTACCCATGGTATTGTTTGGAAAGAGACGCCCTCGCTCTCTAACAATTCTCGATCACTTTCAGAAACATCACCGTAAATATTTCGTCGCGGAGCTTGCCCATGGTGCATACGCAACGCTTCTTGAGCAAAATTTTTGCCAACATGGTCACAATTTTTTTCAATAACTTCGCGCATACGCTGCATAGCCCCTATCAAAGCATCAGGCACACGACCAGATTGAGATGGGTTTTGCTTTGCTGATAAGGGAGAATGTGACGATGATTTTAGTGACGATGCAGAAAGCGGTTTTTCATCTCCCGTATGATGAGTGCCTGTTGATTTTGCCCCCTTTCCTTTAAGAATAGCGGGCGCTACCAAAGCCTGCTTAATACGCGTATCACCACATTCTGGACATGAAAGCAAGCCCGCATTCTGTAATCGGCTAAACGTTTGGCTATCTTTATACCATCCCTCAAATTCATGACCGATAGCACAATGGAGACGATAACAAATCATCTAATTTAACTTCTTTCTTGCTTTTGAGGGCTTTTGTGGTAGAAACGCCATTTTTAGATGTTTTTATAAGTAAAATGTTGTTAGCCAATCCTTACCCAATCCCCAATTTTGCATCAAGCTTACCGCGGCGCTCTAAAGAAACGAGGTCATCACAGCCCCCAAGAAGTTGTCCATCAATAAAAATTTGGGGGACTGTTTCCCGCCCACCAGAACGAGTAATAGCTTCTTCCCGTTCTTTTGTACCACGAGGAGCGTTAATTTGTTTAAAAGCAATTTTTTTACTTTCTAATAAAGCCACAGCTCGATGACAATAAGGACACCCGGGTTGTGTGTAAATCTCAACTTGAACCATGTTTTCCCTTTCGTGAAATTTCCTGATGATCATTTTCTTTTACGACATTACGTCTCTTATATTACTATAGCCTTTATTCTTTATCTCTTGCAAACCCCCTCTCCTATTGCCTCTCTCTATATTGCATTGTTTTTTCTGTATCATTTTTACCCGCATTATTTTCTGGCGCATTATTTTCCGGATCAATGAGCACAACGGCGGCAACAAGCACATCAACGTGGGACACCCCTACCTCATAGAGAGCCTCTGTGCACGCCGTAGCCGTAGCGCCTGTTGTCAGCACATCATCAACCAATATAACATGACGCCCCGCCAAAAGCGCTTGCCGCGAGGCACGTGCTACAATAGCACGGCGCATTTCATGTTGTCGTTCTCTACGGGAAAAACGAGCAAGGCGTGCCGTTTTATGCCGACGAAGCAAAGCGTCAGGCATATAGTCTGCCCCAGAAATTTGTGCAATATGACGGGCAAGCCATGCAGCTTGGTTGTATTTACGCTGTAAAAGCCGCCAACGATGCACAGGAACAGGAACTAACAAAGTATTTTCTTTCAAAAGATCGGCACCTGCTTGCGCCATATGGGTACCCAAAAACGCAGCGTGTTCTTCCCTATCACTATATTTGAATTGTAAAATAAGACGACGGATGACTGATGTATATGTAAACGCGGCGCGCGCTTGCCCCCATATAGGCGGGTGAGTTTCACAAGAAAAACAAAGCCCAGACTCTCCCAAAAAAGCCGCAGATTTTTGCGGCATAGCACAGGATCGGCAAAAAGGCTGTGTTACCGACCATGTTTGTGCAAAACACGCACTACACAATAAGCCCGTTTGCTCTACTTCTGCCCCACATGATACACAAACAGGCGGGTAAAGTATTTCTAAAAATATATGAAAGAGTTTTTTCGCCCATTGTTGCGCATTTTGTGCGTTTATGATGGATTGGAGTTTTTTTGTTTTAACGTTCATTATTATACTTTTAATTATTATACTTTTATTTTATCATTTTCACACGTTTTTTAAGGAGGTCTTCAGAAAAGGAAAACCCTCATAACTCCCTAAAACAACTTGGCAAAAAAGAGAAAAACCCGCACAATAACAGCCTATGACTGTACCCCTTATTTTTGATTATCATGCTGTACGCCAGCATCGCACGCGTGCTGTTGCGCAACAAAAAAGCATTACCCCTCTTTTAGAGGCAACGGCGGATATTTTGCTTGATCGTTTAGACGACGTTTCAAGACGTTTTACATCAGCGCTTGATATAGGGGGGCGAGGTCTTATTACCAAAGCACTTTTACAACGTGATATTCCCGTTGTTTCGCTAGATTTTTCCATTGATTTTTCTTTGGCACAAGCTAAAAAAGCTCCCTCCTCCGCCCCTTCTTCTGTTGCCATATGTGCCGATATGGACACACTGCCTTTTAAGGCGCACAGTTTTGACCTTGTCATGGCACATCTTTCTTTACATTGGGTCAATGATTTACCCGGTATTTTAAGACAAATTTGCCATATTTTACAGCCAGACGGGCTTTTTTTAGCCAGTATACCAATTGTGCCAACCCTGCAACCTTTACGTGTTGCCCTTGAAGAGGCTGAACTTGCTTTACGCGGCGGTGTTTCCCCGCGTATTTCTCCTTTACCGACTCATTATAGTTGTGTGACTCTCATGCAAAGAGCCGGGTTTGCGTTGCCTCTTATTGATCGCGAAGTGGTTAATATACGCTATCGCACATTACGCGCTCTTGTGTCAGATCTACGCGCCGCAGGAGAAACCAACGCTTTAACACTCCGTGATCGCACACCACCACCGCGAGCTCTTTTTCCCCTTGCCGCGGCAACACTTGAAAACACAGAAGAGGGATATTTTGCAACCCCTCTCCATATGGCTATTTTATCAGGTTGGGCGCCCGATCCCTCACAGCCCCAAACACAAAAAACTCTTAAAACCCCTTTCAAACCCTCTTTTTGAGGAAAAAGCCCTCTGCTCACGCCTATTTTGTTTTTATAGCGAGGCTTTATAAAGGATTGACAGGGTTCGGGTTATAGGCACCGTGATATTTCTCAAAGAAATCCTGTAGACGGTTGCTAATTGTCTTTTCTCTTTCACGGGTATTTTTGCTAAAAGGCGACATTTTGGGAAGAATTTGATTAAAATTCGTACCCGTTGTTTTAAGAAAACCATCTTGTAAAGCGTCTTCCATAAATTGGCGGGTTCGTTCGGGCTGCAATTTTTCCTCATCAATAATGGCGTCAAGCTCTTGAGTATATTGGTTTTTAACAAATGTCGACCATGTTTCTTTTATCGCCTCATTTGTCTTATTTTGAGAAAGGTTTTGAGCACTTACCGAAAAGTTTTTAACAAATTGCTCAACCAATTTTCTTTTACTGCGTAAATTATAGGTTGCCCCCATAACACGAAAGACATTTTGCAGCACTTCTTGCTTTTTATCCTCTTCTTCAGGATTCTGACTGCAAAGAATTTTGTGCCCTTGTGCTAAGAGTTCAAGAATATAATCAATATTGACCTCAACGCTTTTAATCAATTCAATTTCAAAAAGGAGATCGTCATTGATATTTTCTTGTTCATGCTCTTTTGAGCGCCGATATTTTTCCCGAATATTCTGGTAAACGCTTTTATAATCTTGTAATGCGCGTTCGGATAAAAATGTATTTTTGGTGTCTTCGTCTTTTATAATGTCCTTTATATCGTCTTCCGATGCGCTGTCTATGCCTATAATACGCTCCGTTTCGCTCGTGAGCGTGTGTTCTGTTTTTTGTTGTTCGCCTCTGTCTTGCGTTTTTTCTTTTTCTATAAATTCAGGAAACGCCTCTAAAACATTCCGCAAGCGGAGAAGTTTTCCAAAAATTTTTACAAAATCTTTTTCAGCTGTTTCGCCTAACGGATCCCCCTCTGCTCTGGGGAATTTATCTTGAAGTTCCGTCACACATTGTGCATAGTCTTCGAGATAATGCTGATACCCGGGTAAAACAGCGATTTCTTCAATGTCTTTGACATTTTGAGAGTGATCCTCCCCAAAAATAGCGAGGGCTTTTTTAACATTGTCTTCTAACGGACGGAAACACACCACATTGCCGTAGGTTTTAACCGAATTTAAAATGCGGTTTGTGCGTGAAAACGCTTGGATTAACCCATGATATTTAAGGTTTTTATCGACCCATAAGGTATTTAATGTTTTGGAGTCAAACCCTGTTAAAAACATATCCACAACAATCAGTAAATCAATTTCGCGCGTTTTGACTTTTTTTGACACGTCTTGATAGTATTGATCGAATTTTTCAGACGTTGCCGCGCTAAAATTTGTCCCAAAATAGGCGTTATAGTCTTTAATCACCCCATCAAGAAATATCCGTGATGACGCGCTTAAACGAGTTGGATCAAGATTTTCTTCTGGAATAGTGCCAACCCCCTCATTATCGGTATTATCAAGAATCTCAACTCCTTCTCCCTCGTTGGTCTCTTGTGCCTCGTATATTTCTTGCTTTTCACTCTCAAGCGTAGAGGCTTCAGAAGTGCCGGGCGTTCTTTTGTTTAAGTCCTCATCATTATCTTCGGTTTCTTGGGCACCAAAACTATAAATAAGGGCAATTTTTAAGGGATTTTTAACAATGTGTTCCTCATAATATGCTTTAAAAGCGTCATAATAACGTTGTGCCATATCGATGGAGCTTGTTGCCAAAATCGCGTTAAAGGCGCGGTTTTTGGTTTTGTTGTCAAAATATTGCACTATATAATGCGTAATTTCTTGTATGCGTTCGGGCGCCAATAAAGCGTGTTGTACATCAACGGCTTTAATTTTTTTGTCTCTGTCATCACTTTTGCTTTTGGCTTTCATCGTGCCCACATAATCAATCAGAAACGGCAGAACATTTTTATCTTCAATCGCGTTGACAATAGTGTAGCTGTGGAGTTGTCGCCCAAAAATATGTTCTGTTGTTTGGCGGTGTAGGGCGTTAGTCGTCGAGGCGTTATCTTCAAAAATAGGCGTGCCCGTAAACCCAAAAAGATAATATTTCTTAAATTTCCGAATAATATCGCGATGCATTTTCCCGAATTGGGAACGATGACACTCATCAAAAATAATGACAATAGGGCTTTGAAGCACATTATACCCCGTTTCATAGTCTGTTTCATAGTCTTTCAGCCGTTCTAATGCGCGCGAAAGTTTTTGAATCGTAGTAACAATAATTTTTGCTTCAGGGTTATGTAATTTTTTGAGGAGTTCCCTTGTGTTAAGCGTGCTATCAACAGATCCCTCTTCAAATTGGTTATATTCCTTTTGTGTTTGATAATCGAGGTCTTTGCGATCGACCACAAAAAGCACTTTCTCAATACAAGGGAGATCTTTGGCTAATTGTGCCGTTTTAAAACTTGTCAGGGTTTTACCGCTACCTGTTGTGTGCCAAATATATCCGCCCGCTTCGGGTGAGCCCCATTGTTTGTTGAGGTGCGCTGTTTTTATTTTTTCTAAGATTTTTTCGGTTGCCGCAATTTGATAAGGACGCATAATTTTAAGGTTTTTATCTGTATCAAAAACACAATAACGGGTTAAAATTGTCAGTAAAACATGTTTTAAGAAAAAAGTTTTTGAAAAATCCACCAAATCGGCAATATGTTTATTTCTGCCGTCTGCCCACCAGCTGGTAAATTCAAAACTATTGCCCGCATTCTCGTTATGAACCGCTTCCCTCATTGCCTGATCATTGCCTGAATTGTTTGTGTTATTTTTAACCGAATTATGACGGGTACTATTTGAGTAATATTTTGTATGGGTACCGTTAGAAATGACAAAAATTTGCACAAATTCAAACAACCCCGCCTCTGCCCAAAAACTTTCACGCTGATAGCGGTTAATTTGGTTAAAGGCTTCATGCAGGCTTACCCCGCGACGTTTTAATTCCACATGTACCAACGGCAAGCCGTTGACCAAAATGGTGACGTCATAACGATTGGTTTTTGCCCCTTGTGCCTCATATTGGTTGATCACTTGGAGCGTGTTACGATGAATTTTATTTTTATCAATAATCATAATATTTTGGGCATGCCCATTATCAAATGTAAAATAATATTTTGAATCGCGTTGAATTTTACAGCTTGTATCTTGAATCCCTTGCGGATTACTAAGCAAATATTCCCGACAAAAACGCTGCCATTCTTCTTCAGAAAAGGTTACGTTATTGAGTTGAGAAAGCTGTTCTCGCACGTTATGGAGCAACTCTTTAGCGTTGTTAATAGAAACATAGGCATAGCCGTTTTCTTGTAACAAACGGATAAATTCTGCCTCTAATTCGGCTTCAGATTGGTAGTGTGTGGCTTGCGTAGGGCTGGGCTCATAGACGGCAACAATAGCTGTCTCGGGCATATCGGCAATGGCTTGATAAGTATTCATAAAAAAGGCTTTCGTTGTTAAGGGGAGTGTTTTTAGAGAGTTTTGAGGTTATTTAAGGGGTAGTGAGAGGGGTTTTGGAAGTTGAGGAGTTGAGAGCGATAATACTTGTATTGTTTTTCGCGTAAGCGTATCTCTTCTTTTAGGCTCTCTTTTAGGCTCTCTTTTAGGCTCTCTTTTTCTTCCAAAATAGAGACGATTTCTTTTTGCACCTCTAGAGGCGGAAGGGGGACCTTTAGATTTTTAAGAGAGCTATTATTCATATTATAAACCGCAGCCCCCCTCATATAGCGATATACCTCAGCACGAAATAACGGGGCTTGTGTATAGTAACTTAAAAATTTTGAATCACATTGTTTTGAGTAAACTCTAAACACGGTAGAACCCACGCCTGCAACAATAGGGCTTTCACCAACATACGCTACCGCCTTACAAATATTTCTCTTAACCTGACTCGCTTTCTGAAAAATAATATCCCCTTTATAAACTTTGGTACACTTTTCCGCCGTTTCTTTTGTAACAAAAGAAACAGTTTTATAGGCTAAAGCCCCAAATTCTGTAGAAAGTTGTCCATAATAAATACAGCCGACAGGTCCGCTGTCTAATAATTCGGCTTTGGTTAAGCCTTTTCCGCTAACAACTTCCCCTAATTCGCCAATGGTTTTCCAAATAACAGGGGTTGATTGAAACTTGTGTAATAATGTCTGCGGTAAAAGCGCATGAGGATCGTTGTGTTGTTTTTGTGTGACGAGGACACGACGAGGAGAGGGTTTTTTTAAGTCCTCCCCCTCTTTGGGAAATTTTAAGAGTTGTGCTCTGTAATAGGTATATTGTTTTTCTCTTAAAGCTAATTCTTTTTTAAGGGAACCAAGAAGTCCTTTTTTTGAATAGTCAAACTTCTCTAAAATTTCTACAATTTCTTTTTGCACCTCTAGAGGCGGAAGGGGGACCTTTAGATGAATAAGGCTACCTGTGTTTATGTAGTGGGTTGTCGCCCCTCTCACATATTTTATTACTGCCAAATGAAAACGTCTTGTTTGTGTGTAATAACTAAAAAATTTAGGATCACACTCAATATTTGAGTTAAACCGTAATACAAAAGAATTACCCCCTAAATAAATGACTTCATCTCCCAAGTAAGCCATTGCTGTACAAACATCTTTTACATTTTCGCTATGCTTCGCAAAAATAATATTTCCCTTATAAACTTTCGTTAATTTCTTTGCTGTTTCTTCGGTGCAAAAAGAAACGGTTTTTGTGGCACTTGTGCCGTATTTTGTGTAAATCTGCCCGTAATGAATACAGCCGACGGGTCCGCTGTCTAATAATTCGGCTTTGGTTAAGCCTTTTCCGCTAACAACTTCCCCTAATTCGCCAATGGTTTTCCAAATAACAGGGGTTTTTTGATATTTCTCTAATAAAGTCTCTACTACAGTGGCGCGGGGGTGCCCGTGCTCTATAGCAGAGGAAGTGTACCCCCCCCGATATGATGAATCCTACTTTCCAAAATCATAATAACCTCTTTTGAGACGATTTTTCCTCTTATACCGCTACCGCTCTTTTCCGTATTGTTTTCCGTATTCTTAAACTATTTTTGTTCCACTTTTAAAGCGACACTTTAAGCACCACTCTCAAGGCGTTCAACCAAAATATCAACCTCATGCCGCACAGCTGTTTGATGGGCTACGACTTGAGCAATTTCTTGATTGAGAGCGAGAATATCAATGTCTTCTTCTTCATTATCGGTTTGGGTGTTGACATAACACTCCACACTTAAATTATATTTTTGTTGTTCCACTTGTTCAGCACGGACAAGGGCAGAAACGCCCTCTCTTGTTTGGCGGTTTTCATAGTGCTGCAAAATCTCCTCAATAATGGCTTTGGTTAGCCTGTTTTTGGTTTTGCTCCGCACAAAATTTTTACTCGCATCAATAAAAAGAATAGAGTCGTCTTTTTTGCTTTTTTTCAACACAAGGATTGCGGTTTGTATCCCCGTGCCAAAAAAGAGGTTATCGGGCAAGGCAATAACCGCATGCACATAATTATTTTCAACCAAATATTCACGAATGGTTTGCTCTGCCCCGTCGCGGTATAACACCCCGGGGAAAGAAACAATCGCCGCCGTGCCATGCGGATCTAAACAATAAAGCGCGTGCATGACAAAGGCTAAATCCGCGTTTTTCTTAGGCGCTAACACGCCAGCAGGTGAAAAACGCTCATCATTCAATAATAAGGGGTTTGCGATACCGTTCCACGAAATGGAATAAGGCGGGTTAGAAACAATGGCATCAAATTTTTTTCCGCCCCAATTTTCCCATTTTTCAAGCGTATCGCCTTGCACAATGTGAAATTTATCGTAGCTAATACCGTGTAAAAACATATTCATACGGCAAAGGTTATACGTGGTTAAGTTTATTTCCTGCCCGTAAAAGCCTTCGCGTATTTTATCGCCGTTGCCCCCTAATACTTTGACAAAGGTCAGCAATAAAGATCCAGATCCACAGGCAGGGTCATACACGTTTCTTAAGCGGTCTTTGCCGAGCACCGTAATACGCGCGAGCAATTCTGCCACGTCTTGCGGGGTAAAAAACTCCCCGCCAGATTTGCCCGCATTTTCAGCATACATCGCCATGAGATACTCATACGCATCGCCAAAAAGATCAATAGAACTACGGCTATAGGCACCAAAATTAAGCCCCTCAATCGCGGTAAGGAGCTTGACAATTTTTTTACTGCGTTCCTCAACCGTTGCGCCTAATTTTTTATCGTTGAGTTTAATATCCTCTAACAATCCTTTAATCGCGTCTTCACTCGCATGCCCAAGCGCAGAGCGTTGAATATTTTGAAAAATCGTCGTGAGGGTTTCGTTAATATTATCGCGAAAATCTTTATCTTCTGCCACACGGCGACAGACATTTTCAAATAACTCACTCGGGCGGATAAAAAAGCCCTTTTGTTGTAAAAACCACTCCCGCACTTCTTCAGTGTCAACGGCATCATCAAGCTGTTGTGCGTAAGGCGTAAACGTCTCCCCCTCACAATCACTTTGAGCCGCCATGTCACATGTATTCGCTGCGTCTTCGGAAATAAAGCGATAAAACAACATACCTAATACATAGGCTTTGAAATCCCACCCATCGACACTACCGCGTAAATCATTGGCGACTTGCCAAATCGTGGCATGAAGCGCGGTTAATTCTTGCTCTTTTTTCGTCATGGTTTCTGTCATAGTGAGCCCCCTTAAATTGCTCCTGTTCCTTTTTCACACTTTCTTTATAATGCGTGTTCGTTCTTTATATCGTTCTTTATCATTGTGATACATATTCCTCAAAGGAGTTTTATGCCGCGTAGAGCCGAAATTTTATTTATTTCCTTATCATATTTACACACTCTTAACAAGAGATAACTCGCCACACACCACAAAAGAATTTTGAGGGTCATTGTGAAATCTGTTTTGGCGCGTGTTGAACATGTTTTAAGAGGGGGTATTTTACTTTTTTACACGTTCAAAAAACGTCACAAATTTTATGAAGCCCATTTTTAGGGAGTGTTTTGGGTTATTTTTTGTACGTTAAGAAAAGAATAGAGAAAATACCCTATTTTTTCTCTCTTCTTTTACCTCTTAAAATAAGACGTCAAAAATTAAGCGTCAAAGTTAGGCGCTTCTAACCCTACTTGGGTCAAATGGTGTATAAGGGCTTTTTTCAAACGTTCTAACCCTGTAGAGTCACTTGCTTCGGCACGGGCGACAAGAACGGCTTGTGTGTTTGAGGCGCGAAGTAACCACCAGCCGTCGGGTGTGTTCACCCGTACGCCATCAATGGTGGAAACGTTTGCCCCTTCTTCTTGTAAACGGGTTGCGACGTCTTGCACTAATTGAAATTTCAAACGATCATCACACGGGAAGCGAATTTCAGGCGTTGAAACTGTAAGAGGTAAAGAGTCACGGAAAACAGAAAGCGGTTCTTCCATACGAGCGACAATATCTAACACCCGCACACCCGCATAAAGGGCGTCATCAAAGCCGTACCATTTATCGAGAAAAAAGATATGCCCCGACATTTCCCCCGCAAGAACAGATTTTGTTTCTGCCATTTTGGATTTAATGAGGGAGTGTCCCGTCCGCCACATCAGCGGTTTTCCTCCTGCCCGCTCAATTTCATCAAAGAACACTTGACTCGCTTTAACATCGGCAATAATGGTTGCCCCTTGATGGGTTTTCAAAATATCACGCGCTAATAAAACAAGAATTTGATCGCCCCAAAGGATTTGCCCTTTGTTGTCGACCACGCCAATACGATCGGCGTCACCATCAAAAGCAATCCCTAAATCTGCTTTGTTATCCCGTACAACACTGATTAACTGCGCGAGATTTTTGGCGACTGTTGGATCGGGGTGGTGTGCGGGAAAAGTGCCATCAATAGCAGCGTTCAACACAATATGTTCATGACCCCCGGGAAATGATGCAACCAGGTCTTCTAACACTTTCCCTGCTGAACTATTGCCATTATCCCACACAATTTTTAGCTTCCGCGTGCTTCCTTGATAATCTTGCAATAAACGGCGAACATAGTCCTCTCGGATAGCATGTTCACAAACCGTGCCTTTTTCTAAAGCCACAACATCACCTGCGGCGGCTTGTTCCCCTAAAGCACGGATTTGTTCACCAAAAAAGGGCTTACCCCCTAATGTCATTTTGAAGCCGTTATATTCGGGAGGGTTGTGACTTCCCGTGACCATAATAGCCCCGTCAGTTTTTAAGGCAACCGATGCATAATAGAGCATAGGAGTTGGGCCGCAGCCTATGCGTATTACTTTAAGACCGCAATCAACGGCACCTTGTACAAGCGCCTCTTCTAACAGGGGAGAGGATAACCGACCATCATATCCCACGACCATAGTTTTTCCACCCTTACGGTGGATAATACTGCCAAAAACACGCCCTATAGCAAAAGCATCTTCCGATGTGAGGGTTTTACCAACAAGACCACGAATATCGTATTCGCGCAGGCTTGTAAGATCAAACTTATGTGAAAATGACATCTCTCCCCTACCCTTTATTTTCATCATTTGACTTTAAAGATAACGTCTTAAAAATTCGCGTACACCATCGGCAAGGTCTGGACGCTCAAGAGCCAAAGCGATTTGCGCTTCAAGGAATCCAACTTTATCACCACAATCATAACGTGTCCCTTTATAGCGTACGCCATGGAAAGGAACTTTTCCAATCACTTTTGCCATAGCATCTGTAAGCTGGACTTCGCCACCTGCTCCCCGTTCTAATTTGGCTAAATGAGGCATAATGTCGGCTGTCAGCACATAACGACCGATGATGGATAAACAAGAGGGGGCTTCTTCTGGTTTGGGTTTTTCAACCAACCCTTTAACCTCAACCAAATGCCCGTCATCAGTGCCTATATCTAAAATACCATAACGGTTCGTGTGTTCACGGGGAACTTCTGAAACAGCAAGCACATTGCCCCCTGTTTTGTTGTAGACCTCTACCAATTGTTGCAAGCACCCAACGGGAGAGTGCACAATATCATCAGGCAACAAAACAGCAAATGGATCATTACCCACAAAATCACGCGCACACCATACCGCGTGCCCAAGCCCTAAAGGTTCCTGCTGACGCACGGCTACAAGTGAACCGGGTTTAACAACGCTGGGCTGTAAAATATCAAGGTAGTCTGTTTTGCCACGTTTTTTAAGGGTGTCTTCCAATTCATAGGCAATGTCAAAGTAATCAATGAGAGAATCTTTACCGCGCCCAGTGACTAAACAAAATTCTTCAATACCCGCTGCCCGTGCCTCATCAATAGCGTATTGAATCAAGGGTTTATCAACAACGGGTAACATTTCTTTCGGCATAACTTTTGTTGCAGGTAAAAAACGTGTTCCCAAACCAGCAACAGGAAAAACAGCCTTACGTAAAGGAATATGGTGAGACATAGAACCCTCTTTATCTTTTTATAACACGATAGTGTTCACAAAACCAAAACTCTAGGCGCTTATACCCATTTTATTTTACCCCTTAACATTATCCTCTCTACTCACGAAAACACGAAAAGAGGAAAAGAGAAGCGTCAATTAGGCTTTCATAATTAAGAGTTAATGAGGCTTAATGGCAAAATTGTGACAATTTCCTTGTTTTGGAAAATAATGGTGCGGTCGAGAAGACTCGAACTTCCACGAGGTTTCCCCCACAAGCACCTCAAGCTTGCGCGTCTACCATTCCGCCACGACCGCACGCGGCAAAGCTGTACCACAAACGTGATACCATGTGATATAAGGGCTTATACATCAACAACACACAAACGGCAATGATAAAAAAACAGATTCTATGGGAAATTAGTAAAAAAGAAGTTTCCTACCCTCAAGCGTTGAGTCGTATGGAGCAATTTGTGCGTGATATTTACGCCCAAAAAGCACCTATCCAAGAAACACTTGCCCAAAAAACATTTGAACGTGTATGGCTTTTAGAACACCCGCCCCTTTATACGGCAGGTACTTCTGCCAAACAAGAAGATCTCTTTAACCCTGCGGGTTACCCCACCTACCAAGCTGGACGGGGTGGACAATGGACATATCACGGTCCGCAACAACGCCTTGCTTATATCATGCTTGATTTGAATAAATCGCATGGCACTGTTCCTTCTAAAGATGTGCGTGCCTATGTTCACGCTTTAGAGCAATGGATTATTCAAACTCTTGCTCTTTTTAACATACAAGGCGAAATTCGTGAGGGGCGTGTTGGCGTTTGGGTTGTTGATCCACAAACAGGACAAGAAGAAAAAATAGCCGCTATTGGTGTGCGTCTTTCACGTTGGGTAAGCTGGCACGGGATCGCGATCAATGTCAACCCGCGTTTATCTGATTTTGAGGGAATCGTTCCTTGCGGTCTTCGTGACTATGGCGTTACAAGTTTTCATAAACTTGGTATGCCTATTACTATGGAAGAATTAGATGCTGCCCTTATGACAATATGGCCAACAATTTTTGGCAGCACGCCTCAAATTTGTTTCTTATAAAATTCTTAAGGCAATTTTAAGGCGATTCAAGGTCAATAATCGTTTCTTTATGGGTTTCATCTAAAATACGAATTTCATAAAGAGTCATTTGTTTACCAAATTGCTTAAAACGCAATGTTACCAATCCTTGAGAAGGGTTATCCTTACGAGCCATTGAGATTTGTATACTCCCATTGTTCCCTTTCCAACGTTGCTGTACATCGGTCACAATAACAGAACCTGAAAGACGCACGGGCTTCTCTAACAAAACACCCAAAGGGTTACGAGATAACCCCATATGTGTCTCCGACCCCATAACACGATCGATAAAAACAGCAGACTTCCCGTTGGCTTTTAGTGTCATGACATGGGGTTGAGAATAGCGCATAAACAAACTACCCGGATAATAAGTGAGTACTCCTGCCCCTTGTACTCCATCTGACCACGTTTGTACAAAAGGAACGTCTTTGAGTTTGACAGTACTTAAATAAGATTCAACAGCCGAAATGACTTTTTTATTATCAGCTGTTTGTTCTTTATGAGAAACAGCACAGGCTGTAAGCCCAGAAAGCACGATTACGCTAACACAAAAACCCCGTAAATAGGCACTCCCTTTGGAAAAAAGAGATTGGAAAAAATAGGGATAAAAATTTTTACTGCGTAAAAAAGACGTTATCATGGTGCTGCCCTAATCTCTTTTTAACGTTTTTGATTGGTCTTTTTAGCCTTTTTATTATGTTTTTTGAATTATTTTTAAATAGCTTTTGAATATTCTTCAGGAGTTTGAAGGGTCAATGTTAATGCATGCAGACCGTTGGCAAATTCATCTGCCAATGCCTCATGAACAAGGCGCGAACGTGCCACACGCCCAACGCCTTCAAAAGAGGCACTGACAAGATGTAGGCGTAAATGAGTTTCAGAAGATCCCGCTTTTGGACCGCGTTCTGTTTCTCTATGATGAGCATGACGGTAACTCTCATCTTCAATGTCTAATTTCTGCGGGTTGAATCGTGCTTTAAGAAGTGCCCGTATACGTGTAACCCGTGATCCTTCTTGCTTCTCTTGATGTGTTTCGTGTAATGAAAATGCTGTCATTTTCTTTTCCCTTCACTTTTTCTTAAATTTACGTTTTTGCAAAAATTATTTACCCTTAATGTGTTTTAAGAGCGTGGTTCGTTAAAGTCTTTGATAACACTTTTATTTTATAAGATATTTCTTGAAGACTCATCTAAAATAAAAGCGCGCCTCAACCTGCCCCTTACTTTCCTTTAATCATTTTATTTTCAAAATTTCCTCAATATATTTTTTTCCTAACACATAAGGAACGCCATCTATGCCACAGACTACGTCGACACTTTCCGCAAATACGCTTCCCCCTGTTTCTGCGCAAGCAACCCCTGATCTTTCTGTTTCAGCGCGTGAGGTTTTTCATATTGAAAGCAATATGATCGTCCCTGCTTTTTCTGTGCGAACGGATCACGTGCCTGATATTGACCCTACTTATTTGTTTGACCCCGAAACAACTTTAGCGATTTTGGCAGGTTTTGCCTATAATCGGCGGGTTATGGTACAAGGCTTTCATGGCACGGGAAAATCCTCGCATATTGAACAAATTGCCGCACGGCTCAACTGGCCTTGTGTGCGGATCAATCTTGATAGCCATGTTTCACGCATTGATCTCATCGGTAAAGATGCCATTGTGTTACAAGACGGGCAACAAATTACAGAATTTCAAGAGGGGTTATTACCGTGGTGTTTGCAACGCCCTTGTGCTTTGGTGTTTGATGAATATGATGCCGGGCGCCCTGATGTGATGTTCGTGATTCAGCGTATCCTTGAGGTAGAGGGGCGGCTAACCCTACTCGATCAAAACCGTATTGTCACCCCTCACCCATGGTTTCGGCTTTTTGCAACTGCGAATACCATAGGCTTAGGAGATACAACAGGGCTTTATCACGGCACCCAACAAATTAACCAAGGACAAATGGATCGTTGGAATATTGTAACCTCTCTCAACTATCTTCCCCCGCAACAAGAAATTGATATTGTTTGCTCACGCCTTGGTATTGCCCAAGAAGACGCATCAAACCGCGAAAAAATCCGTGATATGGTCGCTTTAGCTGGTTTAACCCGTGCTGGTTTTATGGCAGGGGATATTTCTACCGTGATGTCACCGCGTTCTGTGATTTCTTGGGCAGAAAATGATAAAATTTTTAACGACATCGCTTTTGCTTTTCGGGTTACGTTTCTTAACAAATGTGATGACTCTGAACGTCCTATTATTGCTGAATATTATCAACGTTGTTTTAATGCCACTCCTCTCTCCCCACACGCCACGGCTTCGCTTTAGACCATCGCCTTAAGGAGGGTTTATGGCAAAACAGACAAAAGACCCTGCAGAGAGACGTTCCTCTCTAAAGCAAGAACAAAATCTCACCCCAATAAGCCAAGAAACCCAAAAGAAACACGCCGAAAAACAAGCGGAAGTTTTTCGTCAAGCAACAACAGCCACTCTTCGCGCACTCGGTGGGCTTGGGAAAGAGGGGCAGGTTGACATTTCTTTTCTCTCGGGACCTATGCCTATAGCGCCCTTAAGTCTTGGTACAAAAATCCGTTTACAAGCGCCATCTCCTACGCTTCATGATACAGATTATAATCGTCTTCGTGGTGAAGCCGATGCCTATGCTCTTCGCCTTAAATACCACGATAACGCCTTACATATCGCTTACCAACCCGCAGAACCCCTTGCCCGTGAGATTTATGACTCTCTCGAACAAGCCCGTATTGAAGCCCTTGGAGCAGAACAATTTAAAGGCGTTGCCGCAAATTTAGCCTATCGCCTTGAACAAGAAATAAAAAATTATGGGTTAGACCGCCTGACGGAAAGCAGCTTTCTCTCCCCCTGTGTTGCTTTGACGTTACTTGTACGAGAAAAGCTCACAGGCACTCCAAGCCCTGACTCTACGCGTAAAACACTGACCCAATGGCAAGAAACCCTTCCCCCTCATGCGCTTGAGGCTTTAGAGTTTCTTGTCAAACAAAAAAACAACCAAGCCGCTTATGCTCGTGCTATTCATCAATTACTTGTAGGCTGCGGTCTTTTACAAGACTCACCTTTTATCAATGATACCCCGCCTGACGCTCCTTCTTCTTCTACTGATGAGGAAGAGACACCCCAGTCTCTTTCTGATGACGAAGCTCCACCTCAAGAAAAAGACACTCAGCCCGATGAAACCTCGTCACCCCTTCCGATGAGAACAGGTGATTCTCTTTTTGATCCTGTGTTAGAGGACCTCCCAGAGAGTTTCCCTTCTGAAGAGGAACAAAATAACGACGCTGCTGTTGAAACATGTCCTTTTGATGATATAGAAACCGAAATAGAGACAGCGCCTTTAGCGTCAAAATACCGTGCTTATACAACCCGCTTTGATGAAGAAATTTCCGCAGAAAAAATATGTAGCCCTGAAGAGCTTGCTTGTTTACGCCGGCAACTTGATCAACAACTCGTCACGCTTCAAGGCGTTATTGCCCGCCTTGCGAATAGGCTTCAAAGGCGCGTAATGGCGCGGCAAACACGTTCATGGATTTTTGACCAAGAAGAGGGGCTTTTAGATGCGGGAAAACTCTCGCGCGTGATTGTCAACCCTGTTCTCTCTCTTTCCTATAAGCAAGAACGCGATACAGAATTTAGAGATACAGTTGTGACACTTCTCATTGATAATTCAGGCTCTATGCGAGGGCGCCCTATTTCCGTGGCTGCTATGTGTGGAGATATTTTGGCGCGCACCCTTGAACGTTGCGGTGTGAAAGTCGAGATTTTAGGCTTTACAACAGGTGCTTGGAAAGGCGGGCAAAGCCGTGCGTTATGGCTCAAAGAGGGCAAACCTGACTCCCCCGGGCGCCTGAACGACTTACGCCATATTATTTACAAAGCCGCTGATACGCCATGGCGTCGTGCTCGCGCTAATCTTGGGCTTATGTTACGAGAGGGGCTACTCAAAGAAAATATTGACGGGGAATCTCTTTTATGGGCTTGGACACGCCTGAAAAACCGCCCTGAATCCCGCCGTATTCTTATGGTTATTTCTGACGGTGCGCCTGTTGATGATGCGACATTATCGGCTAACTCAACCTCGTATCTTGAAGATCATTTACGTGAAGTGATTCACACCATTGAAACCAAAAAAGACGTGGAACTCATCGCTATTGGTATTGGGCACGATGTCACCCGCTATTATCAACGCGCTGTCACTATTACCCACGCGGAAGATTTAGGTGGGACAATGTTAGACTCTCTTTCTGTTTTGTTTGACGCCTCTCCCCGTTATAAAAAACCTCGTTAAAAATGTTGTTATAGATAGATAGTATTCCTAAAAATAAAAATTTTGCAACCATATAAATTCTTCATTTGCTTTATTTTTTACGTTTTATCGTGTCTGAACCTGTTCTAAAAACGACAAAAGGCACGTCAACGTGCCTTTTTCTGTTTATCAAAACTCGTGTTGAGACAATTAGTCTATTTTTCCCATTTTCTCAAATATCCCCTATTTAACCTCTTTAAGGCTGTTTATTCTTGCAAACGCAAGGCTATGCAAAGCCTCTAACAAAATATCAATATCTCGTTCGGTTGTACGATGGTTGACAATGGCAACCCTAATAACCACATGCCCCTCAATTTTTGTTGTTGAAGGCGCTGCAACACCACTTTCATGTAAATCTTTGACTAATTCAGCGTTAAAATGATCAAGATCTTTAACTTGTGGTACCACGACCCTAAAACAAACAATGTTTAATACCACAGGCGCCATAAGTTCTAACCATGGCAGTGTGTATACGCGTGTTTCTAAATAATGCGCCACTACGCAAGAACGTTCAACGACTTCTCCCAGCGCTTCTGTGCCAAATCCCGCTAAAGCAAACCACACTTTAAGAGCGCGAAACCCCCGAGAGAGTTCAGGTCCTAAATCACAAAACCAAGGAGATTCTCCCGCAAGAGCGGCAAGCCCCCTATCTTCTCGTGATAAATAATCTAAAGATTGGGCAAAAGTTTTTGCTTGACACTCTGAATGGCGGATCAGCACACAGCCCGCGTCATAGGGAACTTGTGTCCATTTATGAAAATCAAAAGCAAGGCTATCGGCACGTTCTATTCCACGTAACAAAGGCGCATATTCTTTTGAGAGTTGTGCCATAGCCCCAAAAGCACCGTCAACATGAAACCAAAGTTTTTCTTCTGCAGCAAGATCTGCCAAAGCCTCTAATGGATCAATGGTCCCAACATTAACCGTGCCAGCCGTACCAATTATCACAAAAGGTTCTAACCCTTGCGCACGATCGACGGCAATCCTCTGTTTTAGAGCTGTTATGTCCATTTTGAAATGGCGATCAGCGGGCACATATCGTAGGGCTTGTATCCCTAACCCTGCCATATCAAAAGCCCGTGGAATATAGCCGTGTGCACTCTCACACGCATAGCCAACAAGGAGTCGCCCACCAACACCCTTTTGCCTTATTTCTGTCCCCGCCATCGCACGACATGCGGTTAAAAGTGCAACAAAATTCGCCATTGATGATCCAGAGGTTAAAAGCCCTGTTGTTGTTTGTGGAAAACCAAATAATTCTGCTGCCCAACGTATAACCATGTGCTCAACATCAACAGGCATATGATTACGCCCACCAACATTGGCGTTAAGCCCTGCCGCTAACATATCGGCTAACATACCCTGTGCCGTACCGCCTCCATGAACCCAGCCCATAAAACGAGGGTGACGGTTCCCCACCGCATATGGCACAACATGCTCGATAAATTGCTGATATAACGCTTCTAAATCAACCCCCGTTTGAGGCAAAGAGGCTGTTTGAAATAAGGTTCTGACAGCATGAGGAGGTGGCTGCCAAACAGGTTGCTGTTCTACGGTTCGAATATTATCAAGCATCTCATCAAGCATACGATGCCCAAGAACTCTGATATGGTCCCAATTTTCTGGATCAAGGTTAGACATGTTCTTTAGCCTCAATGAACTTAAACCCTTTTAGGGATTTGAGGCATCTCTTGAATTTGTTCTTTATAAGTCTGTGCTCTTATTGCAGAAATCTGATCCATTTTCTTTTTAAAATGTTGTGCCAGCACAGCACACGTAAATAATTGTATTTGATGATAAATCATCAACGGAATCACCGTAATCCCTACTGTTGATGGTGGAAATAAAATTTCTGCCATAGGAATACCTGAAGCCAATGTTTTTTTAGAACCACAAAAAACAATGGGAATTTCATCTTCATAAGGCACATGTAAAACACGACTTATGATCGTTGTAATCGTAATAACCGTAAATAATAAAATTGTATCTGCGAGAACAATCATACCAAGTTGATCAAGGGGTAATTTATGCCACAGCCCCTCAACAACAGCACTACTAAACGCCACATAAACCACCACCAAAACAGACCCACGATCTGTAAAAGAGAGCAACGTTTTATTGCGGTGCGCCCATGCTCCCAAAAAAGGTTGACAAATTTGCCCAAAAATAAACGGTACAAGCAACTGATAGACAATGTCCATCGGGTTCCCCATAGCTGTTCCATCATGCTGTAAAATAACGCTTACTAAGGCGGGCGTTATAAAAATCCCTAATATATTAGACGCTGTTGCTGCACAGACCGCAGCAGGAATATTCCCTCCTGCAATAGAGGTAAACGCAATAGAGGATTGCACAGTTGACGGCAAACAACATAAAAACAATACGCCACACCACACTTCTGGGATAAACATATTGGGTAAAAGAGCATGGGCAAGCAAACCAAGAGCGGGAAATAACACAAAAGTACACAGTAAAATAACACTATGAAGCCGCCAAGCAACAATACCCTGAAAAACAGCTTGGCGTGATAAGCGCGCCCCTTGTAAAAAAAACATTAACCCTATGAGGGTTATAGCAAGATACTGAAAAACGGGTACCGCTTTTCCGTGGCACGGAAACAACGTTGCCAACAAAACAGCCGTAAGCAGCCCCATTAAAAAAGGATCAAATTTCAAAAACCGCATAATATTTTTACCTATCATAAAAAAGACGGATTATAATAAAATGTTTCACTCTATAACAGCCTCTTAAAAGACAATGTTTAAAAATTTTATATTTTTTCGTTTATTTCGTTTAGCGCCCATGCGTTTTACACAGGTTTTGAAATCCCTTTCTGTTTTGTTTTTTCTTACGCTTTATATAACAAAAACAATAGCCTATGCTGATCCATTACCAGAAGTCAGCGTACCGCAGAGAACAACGCCTGATACTTTAGAAGCAACAATAAAGACAGAATCAAGCGCAGATTCCAAAAACACGGAAAAAAAGGAAATTATTCCAACAACATGTGCCCATATTCGTTATACAAAGGCAAACGAAACCGAAAAAGGCGTTTCTTATAGCAATTTTACCCTCACCATCAATTCCAAAAACGCCCAAAACAAAACACCTTACGTGCTCCATGCTGCCCATATGCAACTCACAACACAACCTAAAACCTCTCTCTCCAATCCACAAGAGGTTTTTCATAACATGGCAGAAGCGGCTTCGGTTTTACTTGTGTTATCCCTCACAGAAAAACACAAGGCAGCTTGTTCCCATTGGCTTGAACAACAGGGACAACAAGCATGGCGTCTCCTTACCGAAGGCAAAAGTATTGCTCTTTCGTGGAATACTGCTGCTATCAGTCTTGGAAAAACGCAACTTGGTATAAAATCGGCACAGCTTACATTACGCGGTAGTACACACAATGGACGCTCTGAAGCCAATTTAGCCCTCAACGGATTAGACTATCATCATATCGCTTATGAAGATATTTTTCCCTCCCAAGTACATACACGTTTTTCTATCCCCGCTTCTGAATTACCAGCACTTTTAAATGCTATTGGTAACACAACAGAAACAACCCCCGTTATTCATGTTGATATAACGGATCTTAACGCCTCTCGAGAAGATATTCTCCTTGACGGACAAGGACACGCAACTTTTACGGGTGACATGAGTAGTAGTACTGCCTCAGGTCATCTTGAAATAAGCCATTTAGAAAAATTGATTGCCCTTGCCCGCTCCGAAGGACAAATGAACATTATGGCAGCTCTTGTTCTTGCACGCCTTGTCAGCCATCATACTAACACCGCAAACACGTGGAACACCGTATGGGAAAATGGTGTGCTCACCATCAATGGCTTCCCCTTGCCTAGTTTGATGAAACCCTCTTTGAGGTAAAATCTACAATTCAGTTACCTCATCATAGAGTTCGTGTAATTTATTATTTCTAAAACGAAATTTTGTTCCGTGATTGTGCCCTGTACGAGCATCAAAATCGACCAAAATCTCACCTTTTTCTATCGCACTTATAAAGCGTGCTTTACTGAAACTCTTTAGCATCAAAATTTTTGAATATTGGAAATACTCAATACCATTTACATTTTTATGATGTACCCCAATAAAAAAACAATTATGTAACTTTGTTCCCGCTTTATGATATAAGTCCTCAAAACCCCAATAGGGTTGAGGGTTGATTTCTCCAAGCCCTATTTTCTTTTCAACGCCTATTAACCATGCCTCATGTTTCTGAGAAACGGCAGAATAATCAAAAGAAACCATAACCTTTTGTTGCGTTCTATCAACAACAATTTGAAAACCTCTGTCACTTCTCCCTTGTGTTGAAATCGTTTGCCTAAAACTCATTTCATCTAACGGATATTTCTTACCTGCCTCTTTATGGAACCAACCATAATTTGGCAATAAAATGGCAGGAACGAATTTCAATGCTGTTGGACTTGGTTCCATGTGAAATAAAGTGACTAACGATGTTGTTTGCAGACGTTGGCACTTAAGTTCCCATTCTGCAGCGTTAGGAAGTGGTAGATTATTTTCTTTAATCCCAAGTAAATCTTCTAAGGTATTCCCAACATTCCCTACATTCCCTGTACGTGTTCCTTCAACCCATCCCCTTTTCCGAATTTCCTTTAACTTATCAATCAGAGTTTCTTTCGTATAAATAATTGTTTGATCAAACATGGTCAGAGTCTTTTTTCCCTAGCAACCTTTAACTAGAACCCTTAAAAAGTGGCAACTCATCTTTTATGGCTTCTATGTTTTTGCTGCCTGTCTCATTGAAACATCTTTTTATTCTTTCTTCGGCATAGGTGGCATAGTCTTTTGAAAGTTCAATACCGATATAAGTTCTTCCATTTTTCGTAGCAGCAACAGCCGTTGTTCCAGAACCAATAAAAGGGTCTAAAATAATCTCTGCCGATGTTGATTGAACAATTCTTTCTATAAGCGCTATAGGAAAGGGAGCCGGATGTGGATTGTTCATTTCTTGAGGAAATTCCCATACATCACCAACAGCATTGGCTTTCGGTAATAACTTAAAACCTTTTTTTGCTATAAGGTAAATTACTTCATAAGTCGGAAGAAAGTAACCCGGGTTAAAATTGATACCGCCCGCCCGTCGCCAAATAATGATTTGGCGCACAGGAAAACCCGCCACAATATCGTGCCGATCTTGCAGTAGCCCACCCTGTACCCGCCATTTATGATTATAAAACAAAGCCCCTTCATCGTGGATTACCCGCATCATTTGATCAAGACATTGTCTTTGCCATGCGACATAATCCTCATGCGGCATACAATCGTTATGATCGGTATACCCCTTGATTAAAGAAGCATTAGACCACTTTCCACCTCGCCCACATTTCATACCGTTTCCTGTAGAGTTTTTAAGATTATAGGGCGGTGAAGTGATTACTAGATCAACTGAACCATCAGGAATGGTTTTTATATGATGAAGTATATCCCCTACAAAAATTTTATTTCTAAAATGATGAGGTAATTTTTGACGCCTTTGTTCTTTCATCACGAAAGAACTCTAGCGGATATAACTGTAGTTATATTTTTCCGCTAATTTTTGTAAATCGGGGGCACCACGTAAATCAAGCGGAATAGGGACACCTGGTTTTTTCTTAGAAACAAACCGTGCTAACAAAAAACCATCTCCTGTAATGCGTTGGCATGTATTAGCAGCTATTGGAAAACTCAGAAACATAGGACCAGCCATTTGCTTACGCAAACAGCTGACGTCTGTATCAAAAACTGTACGCCCAATTTCTGAACTACAGCCCCCTACTCCAAAAGAGACAAAGAGAAGAGAGCTATAAGCCATAAGAGTTAAAATGTGTTTACGCATCACAAAACACGCCTCTTTGCCCTCTTGGGCTATACAAGCCTAACATTTTTTAGCCAACAATCTCATAACCCGCTTCGCGAATCGTATGATGAATTTTTGCTGCATCGAGATGAGCAGGGTCATAGGCAACATGAACTTTTTTTTGTTCGAGGTGAACATCAACTTCTTTGACCCCTTCAAGCTTCATTAACGCCCGCTTAACTGCCGAAGCACACCCGTCACATGTCATACCGTGAACATGGATTTCTATTTTTTGAGACATAGCCCTTGCACTCCTCACTATAAGGTTTTAGTAAAGGTTACTTTTAATCTTTTAATACTCTGACAAACACAAAAATACAAAAAAACTTACTGTTAAAAAACATTTCTATCGTTTACACTAGAAAAATGCTCTCTCAAAAACAGTCTCATTCTCTACATTTGTGGAAAGATACTCCCCTCCATCGTCTTGTACTTGCAACCCTTATTAACGAATTTGCTAATAGGATTCTTACACATCATAGTTCAACCGCAACAATAGAAAAATGGTTGAGAGAAAACCAAATGGCACATTGCCTTCCGCTTCATATAGAACATAAAGCCACTGGAACAGAACCACCACCTTGCCCTCCTCCTCTTTTGTGCAAAGCTCTTAAAATTGATCCTTCTTTATCTGCTTCATCGCTTGCTTATAGAAAAATTCATCTTTTAGCAGAGGGACGCGTTTTTTGCATTGCCGATAATTGGTATAGGCCTGATATTCTTACCCCCTCTATGATTACTCAACTTGAAACAACGGATATTCCCTTTGGGCGTGTTGTGCGTCCTTTAGGTTTTTTTCGTCGAATTTTAGAACATCGCGTTTTATGGTCTCCCCTTCCCCAAGAGTGGCAAAGAGTTCTCTTTCAGGAACAAAACACCCCCCCTGAAAAAAAACCTGAAAAAACCTCTGAAAACAAAACCTTTAAAAATAAACTTTATGAAAGAGAAGCTCCCCCTTTGCCCGTGCCCCATAATCTTTTTGAATATATTGCTATTTTACACACCAATAACGGTGTTCCCTTTAGTGCTCTTCTTGAAACCTATACTTCTGAAATCCTCAACATCCCAATCACATTGCCTGTTTATAAGACATAGCGATGTAATTAATATACTGATAGAATATGTTGGTTCTTCAAACTTTTACAAAATGCCAGTATAGACAATGTTATTCGGAAAAAATTAAAAATTTCTCATATCAAAAAGAATGGAAAACAGAATTAGATTTTTTTGAAATAGAAGAGATCAATATAAATGATCTGCCAAGCAAATCTTTAGTTACCGTCCGTAATAAAACGATGGCTATAAGCAAGTGGGTAAGCCCAAAAAGAACTAGATCTTACCCTTACGCGAGAGTTTACGATACTTACGATCAACCATGTGCTTGTAAAGTAGTAACAATTATCCCCCTTATAAAAGACGAAGGTGCCGATGGAGATATAGACTATTTACAATGGGATACAGTGTCTCTTATGAGTCTCTTAAACGTGTATGTTATTATTGGTTACTATAGCAGTGCAGAAAATAATTTACGCCGTAAAAATAAGATTACCCATCAATGTTTTAATCATAATTTTATATTAAAACAATTAGAACTTCTTACTAATTATCATCAATCAGCACTTCATTGGAATTTAGATCAATTAAGCCCTGAAAAATTGTCACTTATCGCGGTACTTTCTAAAAAATCTTATCAAAATATATCAGAGAAGCTACGCGTAGAAATGCATTCTTTTGAAAGGTTTGATAATTTTTCCAATAAACTTACACATGATAGAGAATTATTTATGAAATACTCGAGAGACAAAGCACAAACTGCACAAAATAGAGAATTCCTTACATTACAACCTAAGGAATCTCTCATAGGTATCGGGAAGAAAAAGAAAATTACCCTAGAGAATTACTTAGGCGGTTATTATTTCTTTACAGTAGATGACGTTTTAGAAAAGAGTAATACTTTGTACTTAATTGAAAGTAAGCACAGCAAAAACAGTCTATTGCCATCAAATGATGATATTAAAGATGGATTGTTAAAACTTATGCTTTACAATAACGTTTCAACCTTAAAAGAATCTGAACAGGAAAAGACTTTTGAAGTTGTATTACGTTTAACGTCTTCTATGCTAAGAGAGACAATATGCTTACCACAACCTCCTGAATCATTAGAACATTATATCTATCGTTATTCCTTCACAAAGAATCAGTCTGCTACTCTACATACTCTTAACAAAGAGTGTCAGATCAATCATTTTGAAGTTTGGGTAGAGTAACACACGTCTGTGGGAAAAATAATTAAATCCCCGTTACGGTATCCTGGCGGAAAATCAAGAGCAATCTCTTTTTTACAAGCGTATTTTTTACCACATTTTGAAGAATATAGAGAACCTTTTTTTGGAGGAGGATCTGTTGGAATTTTTATTTCTCAAATAAAACAAAATATAAGAATTAAAGTCAATGATCTCAATTACGATCTCTATTGTTTCTGGACATCTCTTAAAGAGAATCCCTCTACTCTTATCAAAACAATAAGAACAATGAAAGAGCGTTACCAAATTGGAAGAGATCTTTACAATTTTATTCTTTCAAGAAGACATGCCTCTCTAACAGAATTACAAAGGGGTGCAGATTTTTTCATTTTGAATCGTATTACTTTCTCGGGTGTTACAGATAGCGGAGGATACTCGCAAAGGGCTTATGAGGAACGCTTTACAGAAAGTTCTATAGACAGGCTTTTACAAACCCACGCAGTAATTAACAATTTCACATTTGATTGTGCTGATTTTTCATCTTTAATCAACGAAGAGGGCAAAAATGTTTTTATGTTTTTAGATCCTCCTTATTATAGTGCTTCTAAATCTAAACTTTACGGGAAAAACGGCGATCTTCACAGCGGTTTTGATCATGAAAGGCTTCTAAAATGTCTACAAAACACTAACCATAAATTTTTACTTACTTATGATGATTCTGACTACATCAGACAACTTTATAAAGATTTTTATTTGTTAGAATGGGGTTTACAATATGGTATGAATAATTACAAGCAACTCAGAGCTAAAAAAGGAAATGAGTTGTTAATCAGTAACTATCCTATTAAAACATTATTATTGTAACAATTTAATTGTTATATCAATATAAATAAATCACTATTATTTTTGCTAAAAAAATTTTGTAAGGCTGGATCTATAGTCGGCATAATTTTTCCTTTAAAACAACAACCACTTATAAAAAGTTTTTCTTAAATCTTCCTTATCCGTGGGTGGTGGACCATGAAAAGGTCTATTCAGATAAGGCAAATCAAGTGTGTTGCCAATAGTACGGATCACATGATCACGCACATCTTCCCATGTCACAACCTCGTCTTCAGGCCCTATCGGCATAAACGGAATACGGGCTTGTTCTAACAGAGATTCTACTTTAGCTAAATCAAGTGGCACTTTATCGGGAGAGAGGTCTTCAGAAGATGTCATTAAAGCATTTTCAGAGGTATTTTGTACCATTTTTGGGGTAGAATTATTTTGTGTAGAGCCAGACACTAGGCTGTTTTGGGGATTATTTTCTCTATTTTTATTTTTCTTTTTGCTCATATTTTGCCTATTCTTCCCCCTACATGCCACGTTTTAAACATTTTTTAGAGACCTATTTGTCTCTTTATTACTCTTTTCATGTTCATATTACAACTTATAAAACCTCATAAAAAACATTCTTTCAAGTGTTTTCCTTCTTTTTATTTTATAGCCCTCTTTTGATGATTTCATTGAGTACAGCGGTTACATGTCCAGAAACTTTGACTTTACGCCAAATATGCACAATACGCCCTTGAGCATTGACAAGATAAGTTGCCCGTTCAATCCCCATTGATGTCTTACCATAAAGAGTTTTCTGCACCCATACGCCATAGGCAACACTGGCCTGCCCATCAGCATCAGAAGCAAGCGGAAAAGTAAGGTTATACTTATTGGCAAAACTATCAAGCTTTTTGAGTATATCACGCGACACACCAATAACAGACACACCTCTTTGCGTCAGTTCAGTTAAAGCATGAGAAAAATCAAGAGCCTCTTGCGTACATCCTGGTGTGTTAGCTCTTGGATAAAAATACAAAACAAAAGGCACTCCTTTTAGAGCGTCTAAAGAAACCCTACGTCCGCCACTTGCCTCCATATTAAAAGAAGGCGCTAAATCACCCACAGCAAGAGGTATTTTCAGAGACATTTCTTGAAATGCTGGATCTTTTTGTTCTTTTTGTTCTATCATATTCTGTTCCATTATAGGGATAACCTTCTTTTTTGAATTCTTTTAAGTCTTTATTGAAGAGGACCTATTAACGTTTCAAAACAGTTTCTAACATTTTTTGCCAAATGCTCCGTTCGTTCAATAAGTGTAGGAATGTTGTGAATTTTCATATTCCTTAATAACACACTACATGCTACGGGACCTAAATCCTTTTCAAGGTCAACAGGTGGCTTCGGTCCGTATAAAAGGCGTAATTGTGCTTGTAATTGTCGCCAAAAGTAACCTGCTTGGCGTAATTTAGTTGCGTGCTCATGGGATAACACTCCCTCTCGCGCTAAACGCCGTAAAGCATGCCGTGTTACAGGGCTTCGCACGCGCGCATCAGCAGCACATAGCTGAAAAATTTGGACGATAAATTCTATTTCCATCAGCCCGCCATTACGCCGTTTAATATCCCACATTGATGTTGGAGGTAAATCACGCATAAGGCGCATACGCATATCACGGGCATCATTTCGTAATGATTCGCTTGTTTGAGGCACAGTAAGGGTTTTTCCTTCAAGAATTTGCGCTATATCTTGTTGTAAAGCTGCCCGTAAAAATGTTGTGGCTGTAATAATACGTGCCCGTGTCAATGCCATACGCTCCCACGTCCAAGCAGAATTGGCATAGTAGTGTATAAGGGCTTGACGTGATACAACAACAGGACCTGATCCTCCCGAAGGACGTAAACGCATATCCACGGCATAAAGTGGTCCTTCAGGTCCGGGTGCTGTTAAGGCAGCAATAAAAGCCTGTGCAAGCCGTGTGTAGTAAGCGCTTACTTCTAAGGGGCGCCCAGACTCTCCTTTTTTAAGAAAACTTTTTTGCTCAGTCTGCGGATAATCGCAAACAATAAGTAAATCAAGATCGGAAGCGGGCATCATCTCACGCGAGCCTGCACGCCCTAAAGCAAGAATAGCCATACCACCACCGTGTACGTGTCCATAGCGAGCTGTATGTTCCTGTAAAACGGCTTTCCACAAAATTTTTATAACGACATCGGCTAAACTTGTCCGTTCCCGTTCTGCCATCTCTTCACTGATATGCCCCTCAAGCAAAGCAACTGATAAACGAAATTCTTCTCCCCTTAAAAGAGGACGTAAAATAGCTATTTTTTCTTCTACGCTCTCAACTTCTTTGATGCTGTTATACAAACGCGTTACGGCTATTCGTTTTTTGTCATATGCCATTTCTAACAGCCCCTCTAAAGCTGATGAATGGCTTGCTAAGTGATCCGACAAAAAAGGAGAGGCATTAAAAATATGCACCACTCTGTTAATCAATTCTGGGTTAAGTTTAAAAAGTGTTAAAATTTGAACACCTGCATTTTGACGCGCTAAAAGAGAGTCAAAATTAAGTAAACAGGCCAATGGATTATGACATTGACTAAATCCTCCTAATAAAAGAGGAATTAGAGAACGTAACAGCGCCCGAGCCCGTTCCGACCGTAAAGCACGTAAACCACAGCCTTGCCAACGCACTAAAACCTGTTTGGACTCAGGAATCTGTTCAGCGGGAAAACCGTGTTTTAATAATAATTCTTCAACATGTTTTTCCTCTAAATCAGCTAACAAAATATTCCCCTCTGTTTTGGTATTTTGCGGGTCAGCTACAAAATGCCGTTCAAAAATACGTCTTACCTCTCGCATATAGGGTAAAATATCCTGAGCAAATGTATTGCCATTTGGATAGTTCATAAAAATAGCAAATGCCTCAAATTGTGCCTCATCTTCAGGGAGACTATGTGTTTGATAATCATTTTGCATTTGCAAACGATGTTCTATTTCTCTTAAGAGATGATACGTATCTATAAGCACACTGGCTTCTTCGTGTGAGAGATGCCCCGCTAGGGCTAATTTCTTTAATGCACCGCATGTTGTTTTTTCACGTAAAACATGTTCACGCCCACCCCAAATAAGTTGTTTTGCTTGGGCTATAAATTCAATTTCACGTATTCCGCCTTGCCCTAATTTGACATTATGTCCTAAAAGCCACTTACGACTCACAACCGATTCAGCAACCATGCTGTCCGATAAATCAGCTAAATTGTGATGTCCTGTATGATGATAACTATCAATACGACCTTTCATATCGTGCAAATCGTCAATTATCGTAAAATCAAGGTGCCGACGCCAAATAAATGGGCGAATAGCCTCTAAAAACTGACGCCCTAAAGCAAGATCCCCAGCCACGGGTCTTGCACGAATCATAGCTGCCCGCTCCCATGTTTGCCCTAGACTTTCGTAATAGACAAGCGCTGCCTGTATTGTCACAGCAGGCGGTGTCGAAGAAGGATCAGGACGCAATCTGAGATCGGTACGAAAAACATAGCCATGTGCATCACGCGCTTCTAGAATCGTCACGAGATCATTGGTTAGGCGTATAAAAACACGCCGCATAGCATCAGAACGTTCGTAAAGAGAAGGATCATATAAAACCACAATGTCTATATCTGATGAGTAATTCAGTTCTCGTGAGCCTAATTTCCCCATAGCCAAAACTGTAAACCCACAGCCTTGTGTTGGATTCTCTGGATGCGGTAATGCGAGTTGCCCTGATTGAAAAGCCGCTAATAATAAATGTTTTATAGCAAGATCAAGCGCTACTTCAGCCAAATGGCTTAAAGTGCCTGTTACGTCTTCTAATGTCCAAAACCCGCCAAGATTAGCCACAGCACATGCAAGGGCTATTTTTTTCTTAAGCGTTCTTAAAAAGAAGGAAACCTCTTCACGTCCTGTGTTATGATCAAACTCTGCACACTCTGCAAAAACTACCTGTGTATAGTGTTGTGGTCCTTTTTCTAGCAAAGTTATAAACCCTGCTATATCGTCTCGCACAAGATCAGACAAATAAGGACTATTTCCCCCTAAACATGCTATAAGTGCTCGCACAGAGGAATTTTCTATTATCTTTAATGAAGAGTCGGTCTTACGGATAAGGGACTGGATTTCCTCCATAAACTGAGTGGCAGCTGTATGATCCGCAGGTTTTGCCCAAGGTGCACAGGGCCACATTTGTGCATTACGTCGATGAGGTTGCCATATACCGCGGGAAAGAAATTGTTTAGCCTGTATCATGAATAGTATTCCCCCTCTTCTCTCTCAAGAAATACATTTTCTTAAAAAGATAAGAATTTTTCGTCTTGTAGGTATTTTGTTTTTTATACCGTTTCTTCTGCCTATTTTGAGCATTTTTCTACTTCTTATAGGTATGAGTTTTGGTTCTGTCTCAATAACCCCGATTATACGCCTTTTTTTACCTTTAACCGTTATTCCTGCCCAATTTGGGCACCAAGCTGTACACTTAAATTTTAATAACGTTCGTGTGCGTTGGAATATCCTCCATAATGGGTTTAACGCGCCGATAATTCTTTCTGCTGACGCTATTACTCTTAAAGTAATCACAAGTAAAATTTCAACGAACAAGGGCTTAACGAGCGATAAACCTACTGAACACATTTATGATAGCCTACAATCTCTCACGCTTACGTTAGAACCTCATGCTTTACTCCATGGTGTCTTATCTCCAAGAAAAATAACGATTCACCAAGCTCATCTAGCCCTTGTACGCACACAAAATAACACTATAGGCCTTGATTTTGGGCAAACATCAGATGCCCCATCACAAAACAATATCCCTTTATCTCTTAACGCTATTGAGCAAGTTACTCTCAACAATGCCTGTCTCACAATACGTGATTCCTCACATAAGACATATTGGACAATTGCTCCCCTCAATATACACCTTAATCTTGATAAAATAGGCACTCAAAAAGGCTTAATCGGCTCAATCTCTGCAACGCTTACAGAAAATAATGATCCGAATCATACCTTACGCCTTACAGCACATGGCGTATTTCTCCACGCTTTACAAAAAGTAAAAGATTCTGCCTCTCTTCGTATAAATTCCAACACTTCCAATACCAAACAATCTCTTTCTTCCTCTTCTCAAAGTGTTCCCTTGCAAAAGGAGGTTCCTTTTGTGCCATCCAAAAACAATAACGGTATTTTATGGCATGTCGAAATAACCCCTTTTAATCCAGCTTCTTTGGCACATATTATACCTTCCTTATCTTTTTTTGATGCACCTCTCACCTTTTCAACCGATGTATGGTTCGCTCAGAATGTCTTACCCTCTCAAAAAACACTTATCTCAAAAACAAATTCAGGAAAAACACCATGGCTTTTACCGCAAACAATCCTCTTACATACAGATCTCGGTTCTGGACATATCCGTGTAGCTGGGAGTACTTTTGAAACAGACCATGGTCATCTTACCCTAACCTTTCAAAACACATTACAAGGCACATCCCCCTCTTCTCTAGCGCAATTCAAACTCTCCAATACAGCCATTATTTTACGACACCCGGACTATCCAACAGACACTCAACATCAACTCACCCTCAACCTTAATGGTTGGTTGCAAGCGACGAATTTTCTTGCACCTTCTACCATAAAAGGGGCTTTAACAGCAGATATTCCACAAGTTGCCTTTCAAGATCTTAATCAATATTGGCCCAGCCAAGCCGCTAAAGGTGGTAAAATTTGGGTTACAAAAAATATCACTTCTGGCATGGCGTCTCATCTTTATACGCAAATACGCTTTGAGAGCCCTAAAGGCTGGAAACAGCTTAAAATTTCTGGATTAGATGGCAGTGTTGACGCTAAAGGACTTACTGTCCACTGGTTACGTCCGATCACACCCCTTAAAAATATGAACGCGCGGTTAGAAATCCATAATCTTCACATGCTGACGATTGATTTTGACGGCGGATACCAGCCTGTAGGCCATCATGGTCGCATTCAGGCAGGACCTGGACGTATGACGATTAACCACCTTGAACGTAAAATTCCAACGGGTACTATTGTTTCTAACTTAGAAGGCACGCTTAACACCGTCCTTCAACTTCTCAAAGAACCTCGTTTACATTTATTTACACACCGTAAAATCGGTCTGACTAACCCACGCGGTAACGCTAAAATTGCTTTCAAAATTTCTTTACCGCTCGCAAATAATGTCAAAAACGATGATATTTTTTTAAATGTACACGCTGACATTACACATGCCGCTCTTGATAACATTGTAGCGGGACGCAGTATTACAAACGGGAATTTTAGTCTGGATACAGACACAAGCAAACTCTCTCTTACTGGAGAAGGCACTATTGCCAATATCCCCGCCCATATTTCTTACTCAGCCAATCTTCACCATGTAGGACCACAAGAAGTATTAGAACAAGCTCACGTAACCTCTAGTCTTACACCTGCCGCTTTAAAATTAGCAGGCTACAACACCTATAATCATTTTTACGGTAACACTAATCTTACCGTTAACTATCGCCAAATGGGAAATCATACAGGCACTGTCAACCTCGCATTCAACTTAACACCTTCCCTTATTGACCTCCCCCTATGGCATAAAAATATTGGCGAACCCGCCAAAGCGTCTGCGCTCCTTGAACTCACACAAGGACATCTTACAGCAATTCAGAATCTCACTGTTTCTGGACCTAAACTTTCTCTTTTAGGAAATGCCAAAATTGACCCTAACAAAGCGTTTGAACTTTTTATCTCTTCATTTCAAATTAACGATTCTATCGGACAAGCACATTTGACGATTCCTCCCTCATCTTCTGAAGAATCAGCCAAGAAACCATATAACGCTGTTTATGTTGATATACAGGCAAATCGCCTTGATCTCTCTTCTCTCGTAAGCCATAGCCTAACAGACACAAAATCTAACAAAGAAACACAATACACATCAAACACTCCCCAAAATATGGCAAATATGACATGGATCGTTAATATTACAGCACATGACCTTTTGTTTTCTAAAAACAAGCCTTCCCTCCATGAGGTAACAGCCTCTTTTGAGGAAAGCAAACACCACTTTGAAAAACTACGTTTTTCTATGCAAGAACCAACAGTTGTTCAAGTCAATTTAACGTCTTTGCAGAAAAAACGTGTTTTAACCGCCGATATTCGTGATGTTGGTCATTTTCTTGATGTGTTTAACATTCTCCCCGACATTAAAGGAGGACATGCTCTTATCACAGGAGATTTTGACGATACAAAACCTTTAGACCCTTTTCATGGAAAAATCACCGTTTCTTCTTTTGTACTCGATAAAGCACCAACAGCACTACGCATTATGCACAATGTCTCATTACCTAACTGGATAACAGCACAAAATCCTTCAAACTTAAAAATCACTTATCTCACCATTCCCTTGACATTTGAAAATGGAAAAATCAACATTCACGATGCAAGAACGGGAAACACAGCTCTTGGAGCGACAATAGAAGGCGTTATTAACATTGTACAACACAACATCAATCTACAGGGGACTGTTGCTCCCCTTTTTACTCTTAACAAACTGCCTGGAAAACTTCCAGGAGTAGGATGGCTCTTTAGCCCAGAAGCAGGTAGTGGTCTTTTAGCATTTACTTTTTCTGTTACAGGCAACTTAAAAAATCCTATCGTCCACATTAACCCGTTTTCTATTCTTCTACCGGGAATGTTACGGCAGATTTTTTAACTTAATATATTTATTTTTGTTCTTGTTTATGTAACATCTTTCGATGTACCTTATGATTCCTATGTTTTACGTGGTGGTGTACATGGTGTCTTATAGGATGTACAGAAGAATGATTTTCAGAAGGTTTTTGAAAGGGTATTTCTGAAGATTTTTTTTGTAAGTTTTGTAAATTTGGCGTATTGTTTACATTATTCGTGCTATTAGTATTCATATTATAAGCATTTTCGTTTAATCCTTTATTCATATCTTGATTGATCGTTGTATTGATATTTGTACTCTTTTTGTTGGTGTTTCCATTAGGATTTTCTTTATTAGTATTTTCTGGCGGTAAATTATTTGTCATATCGTGCTCAATTTGACGAATATTCATACTATCAGGATCATTCGGATTATCAGAAGAAACCGTTGGCAAATCTGCCGCTGTTTCTTGCAAATCAATAACCTCTCCTAGCACCCCCTCCGGTGTTGCACGGAGCTCACCCGATCGTACTATAGTACGGAAAAAATCGTCTTCACCATAAAGATCAGTTTCTACACCGTTACCACGTACCCTCCCTATAGCGAAAAAAGTGCCCTGCTTTACAGGACGGACGGGTACCGTCAACCAATTCCGTGTATGAGAACGCAAACTTGCAGCATCAGCAGCAGCACAAGGTTGACCTGCTGTCAGTGTCACAGTTTCTGTTGTCACCAGTGCTTGTCCTGAAGTTTGTTCTAGAGGTTGTTGAGTAGAAGACTGTCCAGAAGATTGATGAGAAGGTTGTTTAGAGTGTTTGATAAGCTTAATAGATGGAGGTACGTAGTACACAAATACCGTGCCAGACGGCACAATAAGCATAAGTGCCATATCTCCTTTTAAAGTCTTTTGCCTATTTTGTAGCCCGGGTATTACCATGCAAACCCGTACTTGACCAGATTGCCGCCAAGGTTGCACTTCAGACTGCGCCACAGAAGGAAAAGAGCCTATAAGAGCTAAAGCAACACTTAATACTCCTCCCCACTGGTAGATAGGGTAACACCATATCTTTACGATGTTAGATAAATTTTTATTTCTCATAACTGCCTTATTCATAAGGTTCTCTTTTTATAAAGCCTTCTCACAATAAAGCAACAAACTCTTTACAAGTAATAAACACACAAACTTTCAAGACACTACTCTAGGAACATAAAAATAAGCTAGATTATGTTTCTAGCACAAAATCTCTCTCACCGCGTGCCGAGTCATTTAGGAACAGTATCATGACTATTCGCTTATTTTGTATTTTAGGTATTCTTGTTTGTATGGTTATTTCTTGGTTAGCCCCCCATTATCTCAACGCTTGTAAAGTGATTGGATATGGTTTTTTAGGAATCGCTGTTCTTGACTGCTTCCTAGAGCGCGACACAGACCAAACCACCCCAAGCAAACAATCCTCTTCTCAACAAGAACCTCCCTCTTAATAAAAACTAAGAGTTAGTCATAAAAAGCTTTGTCTCTGCCTTGCGTCATAAAAGAATCGCGTATAGCTAAAGCTGTATCTCGCACAACAGGACCATGCGTCCGCTCAAGACGACGAATAGTAAAATGTGCTTGTGCTAAAGCACGATAATGAGCAAGAAAAGCTGCGTTTAGCGAAGCACCGCACAAAGCTCCAGCAACAGGCATAAGCTGAAGAGAAAGTTTTTGCCCCAAAACAAGCCCATAATGTGAGGCTACTTCAGAAATCAGCATCACAACAGGTCGCCCTCGAAGCAAAAGCCTTGCAGAAAAATAGCCTAACTCACTTTCTTCCCCGTTACGTGCGTTCGGAAAAGCCCTCAAAGCAAAAACTTCTAAACACGCTCTTCGTGTATCAGAATCCGTAAGATCCTCTCCATGCTCGCGAGCAATACGGGCAATTTCACGCATAATCGTTAAAGTTGTAAAACCAACATCTGGCGCAAAGCCTGCAAGTCCTCCAAAACCACCCACAGCGCCAGAAACAACTACTGCGGCTCGCGCTACTTGATCACGCCAAAGAGGCATATTGTTATTATGCACAGGAGCACCTTCTTGCATTCCTAAAATGGCCACTTCAAAAGCATAAGTAATTGCTGTTTCCGCTATATGACGCAATTTGTTTTCAATTTTTGGCGCCATACCTAAGCCACGCATACCAAGGCGCGCTGCATGGCCAACAGCTCCCCCCATGAGATCAGCTAGCCGAACCAATGTTCCCCGCCCTGCCTCAACGGCAGCGAGAGCTTTTTCAAGATCACCTAAATCTTGATTACTCAGTGCTTGCGGCATTAACGCGCCACTTGTCGTTTCGTTTGTTGTCATTGATTCCCCACTTGTTTACGATATAAAGCATACAATAACATACGATAACATAGAATACATATATAGTCGTATCACTACCTATTGCGACGATTACTGACTATAGTAGATGTCTTAAAAAAAATAGTATCACACATATTATATTACTGTAGCCCTATAGTCTTATGCTCTAAATTGACCGATTTTAATAACTAGCCTAACAAATACACCAATTATTATGACTTCAATAAACAAACATAAAATTTATTATATGTTGGCTTTATTTTTTCATCGCTTGACAAATGTCAAAAACAGATACCAAAAATAGAGGTATGTTGTAAGTTAAATGACGTTTTTACTTGTGGAGTTCTGTTCTATTATGCGTTGCCATCACCTAACACCAGAATTTGCTATTTCCCCTCAAATCTCTCTCCAAGATATACAGACTATCCGTGAAGCTGGTTTCAGAACGATTATCTGTAACCGCCCTAACGGAGAGGAAGCCAATCAACCAGATAGTGCGACAATTGCAAAAATTGCAAAAGAGTCTGGTCTTTTCTTTGTAGACCTTCCTATTGAAGCAGGATCTACCCCTTCATCTGACACTATTAAAAAAATGCAAGAAGCTCTTAACACTTTACCTGGTCCTGTTCTAGCCTATTGTCGTACTGGAAACCGAGCCGCACAAGCGTGGAATATGGCTATTCAAAATAATAGTTAAGTTTTCCTTACGCTTTAACAACAAATAATAGTTTTGTTGGGTTATTATGGCGTTGGTTCTTGCCATTTACCCATTTGGCAGAGTATTGTCCATTGTTCTTCTGAAATAGGACAAACAGAAAGCCGTGGTTGTTTTATAAGAGCTACTTGTGCTAGAAGAGGTTCATTTTTAATGGACGCTAAAGAGACAGGAGAAGGTATTGGTCCTATTGTTTTAACATCTACACAGACCCAATTTCCTTCACCTGCCGTAGGATCAGGGTAAGCAGAGCGTACCACTTCTACCACGCCAACAATTGCTCTCTGAACGTTGGAATGATAAAAAAAGGCACGGTCACCTACTTTCATAGCAATAAGGTTTTTCCGTGCCTGATAATTGCGTATCCCTGTCCATGGTTCTATTTGATGCGCAACTTGATCTGCCCAACTAAAAACATGAGGCTCGCTTTTTATAAGCCAATAAGCCATATTTTCCCTTATTTCTCTTTAGATTGTTTTTCATTTAATGATGATAACAAAAATTTTAATAGAATATTTTTAACATTTGTTCCTAAAAAGCTTACAATTATTACTTTGTATATCTCACTAAATTACACTTGTTACGAAAGATAAAATAACCTTATGCCTGATTCGATACCCCCTCGTTCTTGTACCTCTCATACTATGATTACACGAACGCGCCATTTTTTTCACTATTATGCCAACCCTGGGAGATTTTATCATATCAGTACTCGTATACAACCGTACGTAACCTATTCTGCTCTTTTTTTCACTTTTATAGGGTTAGGTTGGGGGTTATTCTTTTCCCCTCCTGATTGGCAACAAGGCGACACTGTACGGATTATGTATATCCATGTACCAACGGCTATTCTTGCTTCCGCTGGCTACGCTGCTCTCGCCTTGTGCGGTCTATCAACGCTTGTTTGGCAACACCCTTTAGCAAACCTCGCTGCTATGGAAATAGCCCCTGTTGGCGCTTGTGCAACAGCTCTTTGTCTTATAACAGGCTCTCTCAGGGGAAAACCAATGTGGGGAACTTATTGGGTATGGGATGCACGATTAACCTCTGTCCTTATTCTATTCTTCCTCTATTTAGGGCATATTTCTCTCATACGCGCGTTTGAAGACAAACAACGTGGCTATCAAGCTGCCGCTATTCTCGCCCTTGCTGGTGTTATTGATCTTCCTATTATAAAATTCAGTGTTGATTGGTGGAACACTCTACACCAACCTGATAGTATTACCTTAACAAGGGCACCGACAATTTCTCGCTCTATGTTGTGGCCTCTTATTTTGTCAATGTTAGGGTTTTCTCTTGGGTTTTGTGCACTTGTTTTCGCACGTTTACGGGCTGCTATTCTAGAAGTCCGTATCCGTGCTCTTCTTTTTCCTTCTCATCGTCGATCAAATATCGTATGACACACCCTGTTTTTATCATTGCTAGCTATGGAATAACTTTTATTATAGTGACTGTACTTTCTGTAGAAGCTGCTTTGCGTTTACGGCGCGCCCGCACACAATTAACTGTGCTTGAAAAAAATACTTCCCATAGTTCTAACCTTTAAACCCTTACGGTATGACACGCAAAACCCGTCGCCTTTGGCTTGTTTTGATTTGTATTGCTTGTTTCGGTACGGCAATAGGTCTTATTTTAAGAGCCTTTTCGTCTGACATTGTATTTTTTGTTACCCCTTCGCAAATCGTAGCCTCTCCCCCTCCTGATCATCGTCTTGTTAAGCTTGGTGGCATGGTCGTTGCTGGATCTGTACACTACAGCAAACATAAAGAAACACCTGTCGTAACTTTTGATGTTACCGACGGACGCACAGCTGTTACAGTTACCTATCAAGGTATTTTACCCGACCTTTTTCGTGAAGGACAAAGTGTTATTGTTATCGGTACAGTGACTTCTAAACATCGTTTTACAGCCTCCGAAGTCCTCGCCAAACATGATGAAACCTATATGCCTAAAGAAGTTGCTGATGCCTTACGAAAATCTGGAAAATGGGATCCCCGTTTTGGTCCCCCTCCCCCTGATATATGGCATAGTAACCAAAATTAACGTCCTAACTTCTTTATGATAAATATTCCGTAACACATGTTTAGTCCTGAACTTGGTCATTATGCCCTTGCGTTAGCTTGTGTCATCGCTGCTGTGCAGGGGGTTTTTCCCTTTATAGGTCTATATTTCCGTAATCTCTCATTGATCAATCTAGCTCCTAGGCTTGCTTATGGGCAATGTATCGCTCTGACTGTTTCCTTCATATGCCTTATCTATGCGGCTGTAACCAATGATTTTTCAGTCCGAAATATAGCGATGAATAGTGCTGTTTCTAAACCCCTTCTCTATAAAATAACTGGCGTTTGGGGTAATCATGAAGGGTCTATCCTCCTGTGGGCGTTTATTCTTAGCCTATGCGGTGCTGTTGTTTCAATTTTTGGACGTCATTCTTTACCAACTCTTCTTAAAGCACGTGTTGTTGCTGTACTCGGGCTCATCGCTACAGGTTTTGAACTTTTCTGCCTCACAACGTCCAATCCTTTTACGCGGCTTTTTCCCGCACCATGGGATGGACAGGGTATGAACCCTCTTTTACAAGACCCTGGTTTGGCTTTTCATCCCCCTATTCTTTACACAGGTTATGTCGGTTTTGCTGTACCTTTCGCCTTTGCTATAGCCGCTCTTTTAGAAGGGCGTGTTGATACGGCATGGGGCCGATGGGTACGTCCTTGGGCGATTACCGCATGGTGCTTTCTCACTTGTGGCATTGCTGCTGGTTCATGGTGGTCTTACTACGTCCTAGGGTGGGGAGGATATTGGTTTTGGGATCCTGTAGAAAATGCTTCTCTTATCCCATGGCTCACAGGAACAGCCCTTGTCCATTCTGCTGTCGTTGTAGAAAAACGTAATACACTCAAAATATGGACTATTCTTTTAGCCATAGCCACTTTTTCTTTTTCACTTTCAGGTACATTTCTTGTTCGGTCTGGTATTCTTAATTCTGTACACGCTTTTGCTAATGACCCTGCACGTGGAATATTTATTTTAGGGTTGCTCGGTGCGGTTATTGGTAGTTCACTCCTCCTTTTTGCCTGTCGTGCTCCCTTGCTTACAGACAATACTTTCTTTGCACCTCTCTCACGTGAAACCCTACTTATCTTTAACAATATTATATTGTGCTCACTTTGTGCTGTCGTGCTTACGGGTACACTCTACCCCCCTTTTATGGCACTTTTAACGGGACACGTTATTTCTGTCGGAAAACCTTTTTTTGACGCAACCACTATTCCGCTTGCCCTACCCCTTTTTATGACTATGGGTGTTGCGCCTATGCTTCCCTGGAAACGCGCCCAATTATGGACGCTTCTTAACAAACTTTGGTTTTCTATTGGGCTAACGAGTATTGCTGCCTTTATTATTATTCGTAGACTTTATGGTGTTTTACCATTCCTTTGCGCTATAGCGGCTTTATGGGTGATCATCACAAGTGTTTCTGATCTTGCCCAGCGTATTGCCTTGTTTCGAGTGGCTTTCCGAATAAGTCTTACCCGTGCTCGTGCTTTACCTCGCGCTATTATTGGATCGGCTATTGCCCATGTCGGTGTTGGGATTGCCGTGCTTGGACTCTCTGCTATGTCACAAGCCCAACACTTGATTGTAGAAATGCCTATTGGCTCAACAAAACATTTCGCAGGCTATGATTGGACGCTTACGGATGTTGAGGAAAAACCTGGCCCTAATTACACAGCCCTTATCGCTACACTTGATGTACGCTCTCATGGAAAACAAATTGCGCTTCTTCATCCAGCAAGGCGTCATTTTAACCTCCAAAACCAAACTATAACCCATGTTTCTATTGCCCCGCGCCTTTTGGCAGATTTTTATAGCGTTTTAGGCGAACAACACGATGTTACACATAACACAATATATGTTCTGAGGCTTCATTATAATCCTCTTGCCTCATGGATATGGTTAGGCGCAATCGTTATGACTTTTGGAGGCGCTCTTGCTTTTTCTGACCGCCGCACGCACACACGCGCCATATATCATCAAAACATTTCTCCTCCTATGATAGAAGCACTATGACACGCCTTTCTTCTCTCACACGTCGCCGTTTATTGATGACAATCCCCCTTATAGGGGCTACAGGCGTTGGTTTTGCCTTTTGGAAAATGCTTGCTGATATGCGCGTCGGCACTTTTAATCCTCATAATATCAATACACCAGTATTAAATCGCTCTGTACCTGATTTTACTCTTCCTGGTTTTGCACCTCACAAGGGTTTTAGTGCCGATGATCTCCGCCAACTCAATACTCCTGTTCTCGTTACTTTTTTTGCGTCTTGGTGTATTCCATGTCTTGAAGAAATGCCCCTTTTAATGACACTTAAGAAGTTTCTGCCTTTATGGGGAATTGCCTATAAGGATAAACCTTATAACATTAAGGAATTCCTACATAGTGCTGGCAACCCTTTTGCACGTCTTGCACAAGACCAACAGGGGCGAGTAGGAATAGATTGGGGGATTTCTGGGGTACCTGAATCTTTTCTTATTGGAGCGGGTGGTATTATTCGTTGGCATGAAGCAAACCCTTTAACCGAGGATGTTTAACCAACACCCTTCTACCTCTTGTTCAAAAAATATCATCATGAAGCGCTTTTTTTCTTTGAAAATCATTTTTATCATTGCGCTCTTAACGCTTACCCCCTTTTCTCTTTTTGCCGTAGACGATCCAGAAGAAATGCTTCCAAACCCTAAAGAAGAAGCACGTGCTGAAGCTATAGGAGCACAATTACGTTGTCTTGTCTGCCAAAATGAATCGATTGAGGATAGTAGCGCAGGGCTTGCCCGCGATTTACGTAAAATAGTACGTGAACATGTCGCACGTGGAGAAACGAACCAACAGATTATAGAATGGATGGTGCGGCGTTATGGAGCCTTTATTCGCCTACAACCAACATTTTCTTTGAGCACTTTCTTATTGTGGAGTATGCCTTTTCTCGCTCCCCTTATCGGTTGTTGTGCTGCTTATTTTTTTTATCGTACCCGTAAAAACCTGCCTCCTCCTGCTCCCCTGACACAAGACGAAAAAGACCACCTCAATACACTCATTAAGGATACAGAGTCATGATTTGGCTTTCTATTGTTACGATAAGTCTTTTAGCCCTCGCCCCAAGCCTATTATCCCTTATCTGCCGCCAAAAAACATCCCTAGACCATGATCAAACACTTGTTTTAACGGTACACAAAGAACAGCTTAATACACTTAACAATGATATCAACATAGGGCTTATCCCCCCTGATGAAGGTACTACCCTTCAATTAGAAATTGAACGACGTATTCTTTCTACTGAAAACTCTTTGTCCCCACAGCAAAACGCCACATTCACACATTCAAGTAAAATGGCATGGTGTGGCTTAATACTTACCCCTTTTGCAGCACTTGCTCTCTATTTTATTAACGGTCATCCTCTATTGCCGGCTCAACCTCTTGCCCCCCGTCTTGCAGCGCAACAAACGCAAGACCTTCAAGAAGACGCCCTTATTCACACGTTACGGAACACTCTTGCTACTCTTCCTCAAACAGACCCTAACCTTCAAAAAGGCTATTTGCTCCTTGGTCAAGCAGAAATGACACGTAACCATTATAATGAAGCCGCCGATGCGTATTCCCACGCTCTTGCTTTAGGATTTGATCCAGAAATTGCAGCGCGTGCAGCAGAAGCTATAACACAAGCACATCATTCTGTTACACCACAAGCTTTAGATCTTTTTCGTAAAGCGTTAGCAGCAGCACCGAAAAGCGCACCTTGGTATAAAAGTGTAGAAGCACGTATTGCACAAGGAGAACATGAACAAAATCCTTTTTAGATATTTGTCTTAATCTCAGTAAGCAACCTTCTACTCTATACCCCCTGCCTTACTGTTGTCCGAGACCAAATATTTTCTTGTGACTGTTTATAAGGTGGGCGCGGTTGACAAGAAATGAAATACAATCCTACAGCAAAGACAATATTTGAAAAAGCATCAAACCACGCAGGAGTACTAGAACTTCCAGAAGAAACTATTGCTTGATAAATAACATAGGGAATAAAGGGAATAGACAACACCCTAACACTAAATAACATGTGCCGTAATGGATTGGGTCTGTCTGCTCTGACAAGTCCACGAAACCGACCCAATCCTATAAAAAAACTAACGCACAACCCCCACACGAATATATTAAAAACAGTATCCCAAATATCTTTGAAACCCGTTGCCATAAAAACAGCTATAATAGATACTGCAGAAAACAAAACTGCCCCGAGCTGGCAACTCATCCCCATGTCAAAAGCAGAAAAACTTTCAGGAAGCTTGTCTGCCAATGGCTGACAAACTTCATCTAAAAGCCAATCATCAAGACGTATAATGTATTGTCCGAATTTCATACTCAAAACAAATCGCGTTATATAATTACTGACACAATCTCACACTACCGTTCACATAATCTTATAACTTATAAAGAAATCATTTACTCAAAGTATATTTTTTAACCACGAATTATATAAATTTCTTTCATTAAGACGCAATAAACTTTTTTCTTTAAGAGAATAGTATATAGTATGCCCTTAAAGGATAATTAAGGTAAAGAACTTTGTAAACTGTACACATTTTCTCCTTACTCTCTGCTCTCTAAAGTAACCCATTATGTCTATGTCTGATTCTATTGTCTCACTAACACGTTCTCTCTTTACGAGACTTGGTCTCCACCACATTGTCAAACAATTACAAAACCCTAATACTAGGAAAAACATACCACTCGCATGGCTATTTTTCCCCACAATGCCTGCCTTGCGTTTTGCGTTTTGTGCTACTACAGCGTCAATACTCGCGGTAATCATTGCCATGTGGTTAGAACTTGATGATCCCGCATGGGCAGCGATGTGTGTTTGGATTGTTGCTCAAGGTACGCGTGGAGAAAGTCTATCAAAATCTAAGTGGCGTCTTGTCGGTACCCTATTAGGAACAATTATGGGATTCACCTTGGTTTCTGCTTTTTATCAACAACCGTGGCTCTTTTTTCCGTGTCTAGGGATTTGGATGGCTATTTGTTGTACATTAGCCGTATTAACACGCAATTTCCGATCCTATGCCCTCGTTCTTGCAGGTTACACCGCAACAATTATTGCTGCGCCAGCTATTGCTCACCCTGATAACATTTTCTTTATTTCTATGTCACGTATGACTTATATAGCACTCGGTGTCGTATGTGAAAGTGTTATCTCCAATCTATTTTACCCCAATATGGCGAGTACAGCCCGTCGTAATATACGTAATAGATTACGTGTTATTCTTAGTGATGTCTCTGAAAATATGGCAGGTCTCATTTCTGGCGATAATGAAGCTTTTATTCGGTCCCGTGCCATATTTGAACAGCTTTTAGCAGCTAATAACCAAATTGAGTTTCTCGAAAATGAAATGGGACCTCGCGCTCACGAAGGAGAGCACGCACGCGCTGCTCTTGCAACAATTTCCGTTATTTTAGCGCATGGATTAGGTATGATCACACGCCTTCGAACTATTCAAACAGATCAACCGCTTTTTCGTAAAACAGTTAGTATTGTAAGTGATTTTTTAACAACTTTACGCGCACGCCTTCATGCAGATACGCCCGTACATGAATTACTTCATGATCTGCGCTTAGCCCGTGCAGAGTGCCGTCAACAAATTGTAAACATACTCACACAGGAAATGAATACGCTTCCTAATCCTACTACAAACGCCGATGCTCTGCTCGATAGCCGTATTCTCCATAATTCACTAAATGAAATACTCGGTGAATTAGAACATGCTCTTCGAGAATATGATGCGACCCAACATGCTAGCCTTAAAGATCGTTTCCGTTTCCGTATACAAGGACATCTTGATAAAAAAGAAGCTTTTTATAATGGTATTCGCGCTTTTACAACCACTATAGGTGGTGGTTTAATTTACGAATGTACGGCATGGCCTCAGGGATTAACTTTTGTTACTTATGCTACTTTAGTCTGTGGGCTATTCGGTACAAGAGAAAATCCTGTCCTTGTAACATGGCAATTTTTTATTGGCGCTTTATGGGCTGCGCTTGTTTCGTTTTTTCTAACATTTTTAGCCCTTCCAACACAACCTGTTTATGAAACTTTTGCAGCAACACTTGCAGTACCCTTTATTGCTGGTGGGCTGGCGATGCGTAACCCGTCTACAGCCATTCAAGGAGTCGCTTTTACACTTGTACTTCCCGCCGTACTCCATCCTGTTAACCTAGGACGTACAGACGAAATCGTTTGGTTTAACTCAACCTCTGCAACAGTGTTAGGATGTGGTTTTGCTACATTATGTTTCAGCTTAGTACTTCCTTTTAGTAATGTAGATGAGCGCCGTTATATGCGGAAAATTATTTTAAAAGATCTCCGCAATTTAGCCCTCGATAATCAAACATCCTCTATGCAAAATTGGGTTACAACAAATATTGATCGTCTTTCACGCCTTTTACGCCACGCAGGTGCAACACCTTCGGCTACAATCGAACAATATCTACAAGGGGCATTCGCGAGCATGACTATTGGCATCGATCTTATTCGATTACAACTGCTACTTCAACGTAATCAACTTCCCCCTGAAGCACGGAAAAAACTTGAAATTGTTATGCACCGTATGAGCCAATTTACAGGGCGTTATGGGCGCACAGCACGCACAACACGCATAGCGATGAAAACATTACGCACTATGGAAGCTAGTGAATTCAATATTACGACACGTATTGAACTCACCCGTGCTATTACTTATCTCATGCTAATTTCTTCTGAACTTGATGCCAACGCAGCCTTCCTTAATACTTCTCAACCCTTTAAAGCACTTTAATGCTTTTAGATTCTCTTCAAAGCAATAAAGCTAATTTACACAAGACTGAATAACTAGTGCAAAGCCTGCGTCTGAGATAACTCTGGTTCCGTTATTGATGATGCTATACGGATTAATGTTGCCGTATCCATCGTTTCTAACTTGTTAATAGTCTCTAATTTACCAGATATCACACAAGCGCTCTGTGCTGCTCGTAACCATAAACGATGGGCTTTATCGTGTAATCCCATCATTTCAGTTATTCTTGCTTCAAGGATAAGAGCGCGTACCATATCGCGATAAGCTCCTGCCTGTTGACGAAGTTGTGCCGCTTGTTCGGCAAAAACAATAGCTTGTGCAGGATTATCTTTTTTCAATAAGCGAGCCCGCAATTCATTCCAATCCGCTAAATGTGTCGGAGACAATGGTTTTTTCAGTTGATCCAATCGTGCTATTGCTCGTTTTAATCGAAACTCGTCCCCAAGCTGATCTGCAGAAACCCCCAAAATAAGTGCAGCTCGCGCAGCTATATCTATATCCTGTATTTTCAAAAGATCTTCTGCGCAATGTTCTGCTTTTTCATTATAGCCAAGACGATCATAAGCCGCTGCTTCAACAAGAAGCAGATAAGGAAGCGGTTTATTTTTGCGTAAAAGAACGGCTTTACGAGTCGTTTGAATTGTTTTCAATGCCTGTTGTGGTCGATTTTCTGCTAGCTGAGTCACAGCTAAATTATAACCTGCTTCTTCCAAACCAGAAGCACTATCATGCAGAAGTGCCAAATTAAAGGCTTTACGATATTGTGTTTGTGCCGTTTCATAACGCCCCAACATAAAAGAATCGTGCCCCGCTGTTATAAATTGTTCCCACATAAGTCCTTTGTACAGAGTAGGACTTGCTTTCTTCTCACCACATGCTGAAAGCGCTAAAAGCACTACAACAACTGGAAAATAAGAATTACGAAATGTCACTCTCATGGTTGAATCTCAGCAGGACTAAGCCGATTATGTGACACACTTTTTTGCCCTCCTAAAAACCATAGACCTCTCAGTTGGGCAATGAGTTTTTGCAACTCATATAAACTCACCTGGGCCTGTGTTAAAAGAGCGGGAAGATCCCCAGTACTCACCTCAACATTATGAGCAATTTTTGGCAAATGTGGGGTCGTCTTTCTAACATCACCAGAAACGGCTTTAACATTCTCCATAACACCAGAAGCCTGTTCCTCTATAGGTTTAATACGATTGATCACGTCATTAAGAGAAGCCATAACTTGTTCTGCCTGACGAATCAATTTATCGCTCGTCATCAGTTGCCCTACGGTCCCCTTCCCTTCATGCATATTTGTAATCGTACTGTCGAGCTGTGCCATCATATGGCGCGCACTCGCCAACACAGGCATAACTTCTGCTTTAATACTCTCTAAAGTTGCTATAATTTCTTTTGTCGGATCTGGCGCTTGCTTTGCTGTAATCACGGCATAACTCCAATTCATAGGTTTACCATGTCCACGAATGAGTTCAAGATAAGAAGCCCCTGCAACAATAAACTGACGACGAATAAGTGCAATACTATCACGCCGTACAAAAGGCTTTGTTTGCGGATCTAGATCTACGATCGCATACATACTTCCCGACGGGTTGATCTTAATAGAACGAATATTCCCTACATGCGCCCCCATAAACTGGACGTCTCCGCCCACAGTCAAGCCGCCAACACCAGAAGATGGGAGAATAACACGTAAGCGTGCAGGCGGTGTTAACCAATCGCGTAAAACACCTGCTTCTATAACAGCACCAATACAAATTGCTATACTGAGAAAAACAAGAAATCCAACCCATTCATCTACATAACGTAGAGCAATGAGAGGTTTAACTTTTTGTTTCAAACGAAACTGGAACATCATCCCACCCGCACTGTTACGAGTCCATTATCCGTAAGCCGCAAAGCCGACGTTACACCCTGTCGATAATACCGATGCATAGTACTACCACCACGCGCTAACCAAACAACACCTGCTCCATAATCTCTTGCACGTGTAACAGCTCTTAAGAAAGCATCTATCAATTCTTTTGGAGCTCCTTCCATAGGTTCTTCCAACAACAATAACTGCGGTTTTCCAAGCAAAGCACGTACACAACTTGCGCGACATAAATCCATCATAGACATCATATTAGGATTAACCGTAGGTAAGCCTGGTAAGCCAAACTGCTCTGCTAACACAGATGCCTCAAACAATAAAGTCTCTTGTGACACTGTCGTATGGTGTAATTGCTGTAACATAATTGCCATATGAACAGGGATAAAATCTGGCCAACTTCGTCGCTTCGTAATACGTCCGATACGCCCACGTAAGCTGTTAATTTCTTTCTCTTTCAAACGACACCAATCTAACCCCATAAACTGCACATTACCTGATTCTAGAGGAACTAAACCACTACAAACATCAGCAAACGTTGTAGCACGGCTTATATCGTAGACATCAACAAAGACACAATCTCCAGGCATCAAACGCATATTAAATGGTACAGGTGGTAAACCACTCTCTTCAAACGAGGGTACAGCTTTGTTCAATTCTAGCAAAGGACCTGTAACACATGTTTTCATTATTATAGATCCAAACTAAACACAACACTCACAACCATGACAATAAGCATGCCCCGTGAAAAGCTTCGCGGTAATATCGAACGTAATGTATCTTGATTTGTCGCTGTTAATCCCGTTAAACACGCACCAAGTCCTACAACAAATCCAACAGCGATAAATTTTAGGGGAATAGCCACATAATCCGAAGGAGAGATCGCTGATGTCACATTATTAAAAAATGTCCAAACAGATGCCGTAATAACACCAGAAACACGGCTTATGATATAACCTGTAATAAGAGCGGCAAAAGAAAATAAAATTCCTAATGTAAAACCGCCTACGGTAAAAGCAAGAGTACGTGGCATAACAAGCAATAAAAAAGGATCAATACCCATAGCCTGCATAGAACGAACTTCTCCGTTCATAGCGAGTAAGCCTAATTCCGTGGTTGATAACATACCATTACGACCAAGGAGCAATACCCCAACTAAAATAGGTGCAATTTCACGCACCACGATATTGATTAAAATAGACCCCGTCATTGTTGCAAGCCCTGTAAGCCCCAACCAGTAAATCACCTGTGATACAGCAGCAATCCCTGTTAACACCCCTGTAAACATGGTGGAAAACAACCCTCTACGAATAATGCTATTCGTTGTACTTACAAATTCGTAACGAACAGTTCTTCGCCACGAACGTACCCGTAAACTCTCAAAAATAACACCCCAGCCCCCCCCCAACATAATAAGGAAAAACCATATATGCCGACGGAATGTTTGTCCTGTCCATGCAAGTTTACGCCGTATCCAACGCAACAAATCAGACAAACCTATCTCCTTACGTTGAGATAGATCTAACGCATGTTTAGAATCATTTTCTGATAACTCTTCTGGATCTTGTCCTTGCTGAACAGAAAAATCAGTCATCGACGGGTCGCCAACGTATAAGCACGCCCAATACCAAGGTAAGGAGCAAAAAATGTACCACGACTACGAAAAAGATACTGGTCACGCAATACTGTATAAACCCGATCTGTTACTTGAATAATACCAGGATCAGAGGTACTTTCTGCCATAAGTTCCGCCAAAGAAACTGTTTGCCCCCACAAATTAAAAACATGACCTTCTGGTCCTAACCTCCCCCCAAAAGCAGGACCATAATCAATACCCATTGCAAAAACTGGCTCTAAATCAGCAGCGGATAAGGCACGAATAAACGCTTCTCGCATTTTCAGTGCAGCATCGGCAACACGTACAATAGCACCAAGATCAGGTTGTGCTGTACACCCCGCCATACAGATCATTCTATGCCCTGCTAATTCAACAGCAAAAAGCTGTTTTTCCTCAGCAATTGTTTTAACATCAACTGCCAAACGGTTAATCAATTCTAAAAGATCCATAATATCTTGTGTATTTTCTACAACTGGATCAGAAAATGTAATAACAAGAACGGCAACAGAGTCATAAACCTTTGTCCCTTTTACAGAATCAAGTTCTGACGCTTGCATCAAAAGGTTATCAAATTGTAGAGATGAAAGAGTATTCCCCTCTTTTCCGTTTTCTTTTTTTGTCCCTTTATCTTGCAAGGAAAATTGTGCCTCACTTTGCTTTTGTGCCAAAAACCGTATACTTGCAATAGCTGTCACCAAAGCCATAAAATATTGCTGATGTGGTTCTGGCGTGGCATCTTCCAATACCAATACCCCTTCTACCCTTTGAGGACTCACAATAGGGTAAATTGATAAGGCACTGGTACCAATTTCACGCATAACCAAACGATCAAAAGCTATTGTACGCTCATCTGATGCCGCTTGTGAAATTTCTATAACATTCCCTTCTTCTACAGCAGAAAAAAATTGTTCAAGTTCAGAACGTCCTACTTCAAAGCCCCCTGTATGTGTATTTTGTGCACCATCATAGGAATCTTCACAAATCATCATAGTGCCATCATGTAAAAACCGCCATAAGCTTGCACGGCGTGCCTGTGTCACATGAACTAATTGTTCTGTTAGCACCGTAGGCTCTACAGTAGGGTTAAAGACATTAGGCGCTACAGCAATATGCCATACAGCTGTACTTTCGCTCAGCATTCGAGTTTTCTGTTCCGCCACAACACGAAGACCACGCTCTGCACGCCGTAGCTGCCGAATAAACAACCCACCTAATAGAGTAGAAAAAACGATAATAATCCCAACAAATTTAAGACTTTGCCAACGACTTTGACGGGCAAAACTCGAAAAATCTTTTTCTGGAACAATAATCAGTAAAACCCAACCTGCCGAATGTTCTAACTTAGAAGACAAAACAATGTAAGTTTTACCTTTCCATGTAATATTACCTGCCCCCGCCCCCATCACACGATAATGATCATATCCAAGTGAAAAAATTGGATGATTATTCAGGCTAAGTAATCTGCTTTCTGGTGTTAATTTTTGCCCTACTGCCCATCTGCTCGAAAAAAGATGTGGAACAATCAACATATCCCGTGCTGCAATCATACGCCCTTCGCTATCGACGATCATAGCATTACCATTATGCCCAATCTTAATATCGCCAAGATAGCCACTCAACTCATTGAGTGAAATATTTGCAGCAAAAACAAATGTATGTCCATCATCAGAATGAAAACGAATAGAGCTTGTCATAACAAGCTGTCTATCGGCTGGAAAAAAGAATGGGTTTGCCCATTTTATCCCCTTCGCACCTGCAGAATCTTTATACCACGGGCGCTTACGTGGATCATACTGACCAGCACTTTGTTCATATTCTTTAATTTTGTTCCCTTGAAGGTCATATAATGTATGACGAAAAAATCGATGATCCCCCTTTACCACTAATTGGATATGGTCAAACATATTTTTCTGTTGCGCACGGGTAACAAGTATAAAATCACCCTGCTCATTAGCTAAATAAAAGGACTGAAGTTGCGGTACTTTCTGCAACATCGTTGTGCAATACGAGTAAAAAACCTTATCCCGCAATTGCTGTGGGATATAAGCCAACATATTACTCGCCACCATATCCCCCGCAGAAACGGGCATAATATAATCCCCCACTTCCTGCCCAATATAACGCTGAGACGCCTCCATTAAATCACGCGTCAGTTTTAACGCACCTTCATTGGTTGCTTTGTAAGAGCTAATACCTACCCACGCAATAAACCCCAGTGCCAAGCACGTAAGAACAAGCGGCACCACAAAATGCAACCACGTACGCTCTTGCTCAGTTTCATCTATAACAACAGGATCTATAATTTCTTCAGAAGACATGGGCTATATCCATAATCTTACGTTTTACGATAAACGTTCAATACCAAAGAATGATGATAAATAACCATAAAATACAAAATATTACACAAATATCGAAGCAAAGTAGAGAGCCAGCAATTATCACGCACGACGCACCCAGCTTTTCTTATCGTCAGACGAAGCATCTGTATCTTTAGTATTTACGCAATCAATTATTTGTTGTACCTAAGTCGATGTCGATTTCTTTACCCATGATAATTTTCCTATAATAGCTTGATTGTAGATTGTTAAAAAAACGACTACTCTTCTTCCACAATCACGTTAATACCACCAACAAGACTTATATAGAAGCCTATATATAAACATCCCGCTTTATACGGGTAGCTAATTGAAGATTAACGTTGTTATATTAAGGCCAAAACCTATAAAATAAAAGTGATAGTAATCCCCACACCTCTCAACGATGTACCCCATGAGAGGCTTAAGAAGACATTTATAAAAGAGGTTAATCATGACGGTGATCCCTGTTTATCAACACGTAGATATTCAAGTTCCCTATGAAACACCATCTATTAAGTCTATAAGTAAGGCAGAGTTCGACAAAGAATGCCAGCGTCAATGCTTGCTTGCGGCAGAAGCTGACAGTAAAGATCTGTCTTTGAAAGACTATATGGATGAAGACTTTGAAGATGTAGACGGTTGGATAGCATGACACTAAAGTTAAAGCGAGGTGACTATTCTTACTTTTTATTTGTAATAAATACACTTTCTCTTTATCAATTTCAACTACTTATCAATAGATAGATAGAACATCTTGCACTAAAAAATGCCACACCAATATCACGAAAACAGGTGTGGTTGTTTTCAAAACGTCTTCTGGCGTTGTGCGGGATAGAGAGGAGCTTTTTGTTAAAAGCAACGTCGAAGATTCAGCGATTGTCTTTGCAATGCTTGCTTCTGCCAAAAGAGAAAACACAAATACTATTCATGTAGACGGATCAGAAGAGTTCAAAAAGCGTGCGGCTATTTTGGCTGGCAAGCTCAATCTTGATATACAATTCGATGACAAAAACCTAGACGCACTCAGAAAGGAAAACACGCATAGAAGAAACCAACACGCTCGTGGCGCAAATGATGACCAAGGCAGAGAACCACCAAGAGAGCCAACAAGAACAGGACCCATCTACACAAACGACCCAAGAGAGTTCCAACGGATCATCAGAAAAGACACATTCCAGCAAAACTTTGGAGGCTTTGGACCCCAAACATCGCCCACAAAAGCCAACGACTTGCGAACATTGTCTCGCAGCACTTTGGTTTTCCACGCCAGACGAACTGAAGTGCTGGTGCCGTCTTATGAGCGGCATCGTTTGGACAACCAAAGAACCGACAGAGCTCACGAATTGCGACGGAGTGGAAATGGCACAACAGCAACACCAACAAAACCAATAACACCAAAAGCAGCAACACAGGAACAAGAGGCTGCTATCAAATATTGCCAAGAACGTTCAAGAAAACGCATGGAAGGGATCAATATACCCCCGCACCAAGTTTACACAGGAAAAGGCGGTTCTGTCATATTCCTTGGCGTGCGCCATGTCGATAACCAATCTTTGTTGCTTTTCCAAATAAACGAAGATCGCTCTGTTGTTGTTAAGCCAAACAATCCAGATAAGCCAGAAAGAACAAGGGGACCAAGACGTTAATTCACAACTCTATCCACTGATTCTGTGGATATCCAAAAACCGCAGATTTCTGCCATCTTTCAACTGTTGCATTTTTTGCAACAGGTGATTTTTCTAATATAAAAACAAAGGGCAGCATTCATTGAATGCTGCCCCTGCAAGGATGCTGTAGCATCCTCTCCTATTAAGAACATACTATGTTATTGTATACCAATGGTCAATAATTTCTTTCATCATATGAAATGTGGTTCGAATTACATCATTGGACTCATATTTGAAATTTTCAAAAAATCGCGTGCTCAATGCCTGTAATTTGCGAGATATACGTAAATGAATTTCTGTATGTTCATGATGGGTTACAATTTTTTGATGCATATATAAGCAAGTAATGATTTGAGCGATTCTTTCATTGCTCATTTTCTTACGACGTTGACCTTCTTTTATACCTATTTTGGCAAGAGCTGTCATAACCTCTTCGTCTTTACATGGTTTCTTACCAGGGTGTAGGTCATTTATAAAACAATTATTATGTGCCGCAGCGTTTCTAGCCCTTTTGACTTTTTCCAATAAATAAAAATCGTCTTTTTTCAGTTTACAATCATAATTGTTAGTATAAAACTTATACAAGTAGATAAACTGTCCGAACGATATAATTTCAAGAAATGCCCAAATTGGAAATTTTTCATGATATTCTCTATACAACCCAGATAGATAAATATTCCTAGCGTTTCTCTCTATTTCTCCCTGTAATCTGTTGGCTTCTCTATCTTCAAGAGAATTGATAAAGTCTTTCACAATTTTATGACTATCTCTATTTTCGTTTGAAGATTCAGTTATTGAATTAAGAAGCTGTAATTTTGAATAATGTTCTATATTTGAAGATAAATTAAAGATAATTCTTCGCAGTCTCATATCAATTCGCGATAAGTCAACGAGATGAGAAAAATCAAGTCCATTATATTTTTTTGATTTATTATTTGGGTTTCTGTCCTTAAAGTTTTCACGATACGATGTTACTCTAAAGAGATTATTGTGAGACCGAAGATATTCTTTGGCTTCATTTTCAGAAAAATTTTTATTGAACGTTATACCTCTCTCTTTAAGATGTTCGATCTGTTCATCGTAAGAAAGAATAGGTCTTTCCTTTAAGTTCTTCAAAATATAAATTCCTTTAATTAAAATTTTTGTCGCTTCAGTATATCACGTGTTACCAGTGAAAGCCTTGTATTTCTGGCTTAATCTGCCACCCGTATAGAGCCCCGTATAGAGCGTGATGTTGTGTGTGTGATAGGACATAGGTCTGTATAGATCTGGCGTGTTTGTGCCCGCACTACAGGCTGGCTTTTCTTGGTTGTCTCTTTGGTCTGGCTTTGGACTTCAATCGTTATAAAACGCTTTTGCAACCACGCCATCCAGAAGGCTGCTCTTTTTTCAATCTGGCGTCGATAGTCCCAATTCAGTTCAGGTGTATACGAGTGATAATTCGCTACTCTCTGCCAAAGGCTTCCTGTGTCATGTTTTATGTGTTGCCGTATAAATCAAGTGCACAAAACCTAATAACACAGATGATTAAAATTACCTTTTCATGACTCTCATACTCTCAAGAGTAGACAGCAAACCGCGTTACAACGCCTAAAACTTCTCCTAATTGTTCTAATCGACGACGAACCCCCTTACTGTTGACAATAACGCGATCAGAAGTGAGACCTAAAACAAGTTCTTCTCCTTCCCAGCGCAAAAATGTTCCCTCAAGCAGCACATCAGATCCGCCCGATAGAAAATAAGCCAATCTCAAAGCAACACCTAAAACCACAGCATTTTGCCATTGCTCTGGTGTTAGTAATGCGCGCGAGGTATTTAAAAAAGATGCCTCTTTTTCTGCCGCATAACGAATCGCCAAAACCAAGGCTAACCAAGTGCGCGCTGTGTGATCAAATCCAGCCCCTTGCAGGCGTAAAATACGCCAATATGTCTGTTCCGCACGATATTCTGGATGTTCGTGGCTTCCAATATCTGATAACAAACACGCTAAACGTCTTAAATGATTTTGGCACTCATTTTCCCCTCTGATAAGGGAATCTGTCCATTTTCGTAAAGCAAGGGGCAGTGTAGTACTCCGCCCAAGACGGGCACACATCTCTTGCGCAACTACCTCTGTCGGATCGTCATGAAGACAATCAGAAGGAGCAACGCGAAGCATATACCACCCTTCACGTAACCCATCGACACAAAACACCACACGATCAGGCTGGATTTGTTGGATTAAACGTTGCAAAACCACAGCCGCAAAAGGAACATCTTTCATCCGTCTACGTGATATATTGGTGAAACACTCTAATCCACGATGCTCATAACGACAAATCCACTCAACCATGTCACAGGCTTCTTGCCGAGAAAGTGTATAGTAATGAACAATGTTAAGAGGATATTGTGTCCTTGCCATCTGTAATTTAGCTAAAGCCCGAAAAGCGCCTCCGACCAAATAAAGTGTTTCTCCACGTATTTCAGAAAGTCCATCAGCTTTCCCCCGAGAAAGCCACGAAACGGATTTAATATCTTGCGCTGCAAGACGACCCGCTTTTTCAAGATTTCCTTCTGCCCTATCTGATAAACGCAAAATACCAAGAGGCAAGGTCGTTGCCTCACGTCGCTGCCCATTTTCTGCCAGATGAATAAGTTCAAGAGACCCACCTCCAACGTCGGCAACAACTCCTTGAGCGTTCGGAATCCCGCATAACACGCCAATTGCTGAATAATCGGCCTCTTCTTTACCAGAAAGAACACGAATAGAAACACCCGGCATAAACTCTTGAAGGCTTTCAATAAAGGCTAAACCATTGCTTGCTTCTCGCACAGCCGCTGTTGCCAAAATTTCAAAAGGGTCGGCATTCATAGCCTGAACAATGGAATAAAAACGACGCATCACGCCTTTTGCCATAGCCACTCCCTCCTCATTGAGGCAGCCTGTTTTTGTAAGACCACGACCAAGGCGTAAAACAGCCTTTTCATTAAAGATGGGAAGAGGGTTACGAGAAACACCCTCAAACACCACAAGGCGCACTGAGTTAGAACCCAAATCTACAACAGCGGATCGACGCGGCATAACGACTTCTCTAGCATCCCATTACTCAAGCAGGAAAAATAAGTATTTCTTTATTACATTATTCTGACGGTAACGACGGCATTAACGCCGTTTCAAACGCTGCTGACCCACGCCCAGAAAGAGAAGGATGTGTCATAAACCATTCATGACAAGAAAAAGGCATATCTCCAGGGCTTAAACGTTGCCAAACACCTGCTTTTTCCAAAACCCATGATTGTAAATTATCACGAATATTTGCCACCATAATCTGATCCAATACTTGCGCATGAACAGTCGGATTTGTGATAGGCACCATACTTTCTACACGTCGATCCATATTACGCGGCATCCAATCTGCCGAAGAAATAAAAACACGTGCGTGACGAGACGGTAAACGATGCCCATTCCCAAACACAAAAATACGCGCATGTTCTAAAAAACGCCCCACAACAGACTTAATTTCGATATTCTCAGAAAGCCCTTTAACCCCCGGGCGTAAACAACATATCCCCCTCACCACAACCACAATTTTAACACCCGCAGAGGAAGCCCGGTAAAGATGTTCTATCAATTCTGGATCAACAAGAGCATTCATTTTTAACCAAATAGTCCCCGGATTTCCCTGTTGTACTTGTTCTATTTCACTTTCAATAAGGTGATGTAAGGTTTTACGAATAGTCATAGGAGAAAAGGCAAGTTCCTCCATTTTAGAGGGCATAGCATACCCTGTGACATAATTAAAAAGATGCGCCGCATCGCGTGCTAATACAGCGTTACACGTAAAGAAAGAAAGATCTGTGTAAATGCGTGCTGTAACGGGATGATAATTCCCTGTACCAAAATGGGCATAAGATCGTACTTGCGTTCCCTCACGTCGTACAACAAGACTCAATTTTGCATGGGTTTTAATATCGGAAAAACCAAAAACTACCTGTGCACCAGCGGCCTCAAGCGCACGAGAAAGGCGAATATTTGCTTCCTCATCGAAACGAGCTCGCAATTCGACAACGGCTGTTACAGATTTCCCAGATTCTGCAGCTTCAATTAAGGCTTTGACAATAGGAGAATCTCGTGAGGTGCGATAAAGTGTCTGTTTAATCGCCACAACATCAGGGTCTTGTGCCGCCTGGCGCAAAAATTGCACAACCACATCGAAGCTTTCAAACGGATGGTGCACAAGAATATCTTTAGCGCGAATAGCCGCAAAACAATCCCCATTAAAATCCATAATCCGTTCCGGAAAACGTGGTATATAGGGCGGGAATAAGAGATCGGGTCTATCTTCTACAATCATTTGTTGTAGATCGACAACACCGATCATACCTGAGTGGACAACAATTTCACCAACAGGAAGATCAAGGTTAGAAATAATTGCCTCAGCAAGTTCATCAGGCACACATCTTTCCATATCAAGATGAATAACCCCACCACGGCGACGACGTTTGAGAGCCGTTTCATAAGAACGAACAAGATCCTCTGCTTCGTCTTCAAATTCTACATCTGTGTCACGAATTACTCGTAGAACACCGCTCTCCCCCACTTTAAGCCCTGAAAAGACTTCACCTATAAAAAGCCTAATAAGGTCTTCTAATCGAATAAAACGTACTTCACTCGCATTTTGTCCCTGAGACACTCCTTGAGATGTCCCTTGTGATACGTGAGAAGGTAAACGAATAAAACGCCCTATTTGTGTCGGAAGAAGTACAAGCGCGTTCATAGCAAACAGATCACTCTGCGCATCAAGCAATCTAAGCCCTAAAGCCAACCCCATATTTGGGATAAAAGGCAAAGGATGCGCAGGATCAACAGCAAGAGGTGTCAATACCGGAAAAATACGTTCTGTAAAATATTTCTTAAGCCATAGACAATCAGCTTCGTCTAATTCTTCCGTTTCGCATAAAATGACATTGGCTTGTTTTAAGAGAACCCGTAATTCTGTCCATATCCGTTGTTGTTGTTGAAATAATTGACTACTCCGCTCAGAAATAACATCTAACTGCTGTGCAGGCGTTAGACCATCTGGAGAAAGTGCTGTCAAACCCTCGCGCTGTTGTCCAACTAACCCTGCCACGCGTACAGAATAAAATTCATCTAAATTACCAGCACTAATCGCCAAAAATCGTAAACGTTCTAACAAAGGGTTACGCGGATTATCGGCTTCATCTGCGACACGTTGATTAAAATCAAGCCAAGATAATTCACGATTGATAAAACGATCTGGCATATTTGCAAGCTCAGAGTCCGCTTCACTATGTATTTTTTTTTCTGAACTATCTGGCATTACAGAAATATCTTGGCAGCCGTTTTTCTTGTTTTGCACCCTTCGCATTGTCATAGTCCTTCCCCTACTACACCTCATAAGACACGCCTAAATGCTCTAACGCACGAGCAGCTAACGCACGGGTAACAACCCCGCCTTCTGCCATAACCATTTGGTCTAACAATGCCACACACGCACAAACAGCACTTGCCCGTCGTGGTATACGACATAACAACCACAGGATCACTTGATGCGCGACAACAAGCTGCCGTTCTGCCAACAAACGCAAGAGCAATCTGTACAACAAATATTCCTCCGCAGGATCGATAGCAACACTACTTGTTGCCCGTAAACGACTTTGTAAATCTGGTAAACCCACAGACCAACGTGCTGGCGGTTGCCGTGCTGCCATCAGTAACGGCACTTGGTACTCACGCGCAAGGTTTATAAGATGCAATAAATTCTGTTCTTTTGTTACACAATCAGCGTTATCAAGAACAACAGCCCGCATCTCCTCTAGATGAGTCCCACCATCAAAATCTACATTAAAAATAGTGGCAACATCACTTTCCTGTAGCTCATTGCCTTGTATAACAGAAACACCATGACGCTTTGCCCAAATAGACAGCAAATGTGTTTTTCCTGTTCCACTTTCTCCCCATAAAACCATACGTCCATCAGGCCAACGGGTAAACGCTTCAGGCTCTAAAACCCACGCCCGGGCAATAGCATTAGAAGGCGCTGCCACAAAATCTAATTCTTCAAATTTTGGCGTGTACGTAAATGGTAAAGCAATTTGCATACTTTGCCCAAAATCCTTTTGATAATATCCTACAATACCGCTTCAGATTATCTTTATCACCAACAGAAGACTGCTATCCATTGATACAGAATTATTATATTATGTTAAGATTTTTATTAGAGAGTTATTCTATAGGAGGTTATTTTATAAGGTCTACATATTTTTATTATCTGATTTTTCAAGTCTATAGCCATAGTCTTAAAAACCCATTATAATTTTCCACACTTTTGATTTAATACTAACACGCCTTATATCGTGGTTCTTATAGTTCAAAAGTATACAGAGTAATCCTTCACCGTAAAAATCCTTTCCCTTATACTTTTCTAAGTAACGAGTGATCATGTCCTCTCTTTCCTCCTCCTCTTCGGGAACGACTTATTGTCAATCAGGTGTCAATATTGAAGCGGGTGAAGCCTTTGTTGAGGCTATTCGTCCTCTTGTCAAAACTACAGACAGACCTGGCAACATGGGCAGTTTAGGTGGTTTTGGCGCTTTGTTTGATCTCAAATCAGCAGGCTTTACCGATCCTATTCTTGTCTCCTGCACGGATGGCGTGGGTACAAAACTCACAATTGCTGTTGAGACCAATTCTCATAAAACCATAGGCATTGATCTCGTGGCTATGTGCGTCAATGATCTCATTGTACAGGGGGCAGAGCCTCTTTTTTTTCTTGATTATTTTGCAACAGGTCATTTATCTCTCGACGTTGCGACACGTATCGTCAAAGGTATTGCCGAAGGATGTAAACGTTCTGGTTGTGCCCTTATAGGTGGTGAAACGGCAGAAATGCCTGGTTTATACAAAAATGATCATTATGATCTCGCTGGATTCGCAGTTGGTGCCGCTGAACGTCACTCTCTTTTACCGACAGGTATTACTGAGGGAGACACACTTATAGCTCTTTCTTCTTCAGGTGTGCATTCTAACGGGTTTTCTCTTGTACGACGTATTATGGCACAAGCCCAACGGGCATGGACTGACCCGGCAGATTTTGCTCCCGATCAAAGTTTTGGAGATGCTTTCCTCACCCCAACCCGTCTTTATGTTCAACCCGTTATAGCCCTCCATAAAGCAGGTTTACTCCATGGTGCCGCCCATATTACAGGGGGCGGATTGCCGGGGAACCTCCCCCGTATTTTACCCGATGGATATAATGCTGTTATTGAACATCAATGGTCCATTCCGCCTGTTTTTTCATGGCTTGCACGTACGGGGAACGTTGCTAACCAAGAAATGCTCCGTGTATTTAATTGCGGTGTTGGTATGGTACTTGTTACACCCAAACCAGAAGAAACCCTTAAATTACTCACTCGTTTAGGGGAATCTGCTAGTGTTTTTGGTCATGTCACCCGTGCAGAAACACCAACAACAAAACCCCGTCTTCTTTTCTCAACGCAACCTAATTTTCACAACTTATGAGTTATACGTTAAAAATGAGTTCTCATAAAACACCTGTTGCCCTTATGATTAGCGGCAGAGGGAGCAATGCTTCTGCCCTTATTCATGCTGCAGCTCAAACAGAATTTCCTGCCCGTATTTGCCTCGTGATCAGCAATAATCCTGATGCGCCAGGGTTAGACATAGCCAAAACAGCAGGTATTCCTACACAAGTTATTGATCATCGCTCTTTTCATAAAGATCGCATCGCACATGAACACGCGATTCATAACGCCCTTATGGATTCTGGGGCGCAAATCGTTTGTTTAGCGGGATATATGCGCCTTCTTACGGCTTTTTTAACCCAAGCGTGGGAAGGACGTATCCTCAATATTCATCCAAGTCTTCTCCCTTCATTTAAGGGTCTCCATACCCATGAACGCGCCCTTCAAGCGGGAGTACGCATTCATGGGTGTACTGTACATCTTGTTACAGAAATCATGGACGAGGGACGTATTCTTGGACAAGCAGCCGTTCCTGTTTTCCCTGATGACAGTGTTCAAAGCCTTACTGATCGTGTACTCATACAAGAACATCTTCTTTACCCACAAGTACTACAGCATTTTTTAACCCAACAACCACCATTTGCTACAACACCCCCATCTCTTTTAATTGCTTAAAAAATCACACCCTTTATAGAATTTCATGCTCTGTATTCATGTCCTATGACTTCTTCTAGACACACTTTTTCCCGATCTCAAAAGAAAAATCCCCCTTTGTTAAAACCAGACCCTACGCGAGATATTGCTTTTGATGTGCTTTGTGCCTGTCTTCATCAACGTCGTCCTTTAACTTTAACAGAGAGTCTTTCACAAGCTGCTGTCACCTATCAAGCAGAGTCAAGAGATCGCGCTGCCGCTCACAGACTTATTGCCACAACATTACGATATTTAGGAACATTACGTACAGTTCTTGAACCTTTTTTACGTAAAGAACCACCAGAGCCTGTACAAATTGCCCTTATGATGGGGTGTACCCAACTCCTCTATCTTGAAACTCCGCCTCATGCTGCGGTCAACACCATTGTTGCATTATTACGGCGGAAACGTCTTGCCCCTTTTGCACACCTTGCGAATGCTGTACTGCGTAAAATCGCTAGAGAAGGGCTTTCTTTACTTGAAAATCTTGATCAACCACGCCTTAATATCCCGCAATGGTTATGGCATTCTTGGTCTAAAATTGGACCCCATGTCCCTCGCGCCATTGCAACAAGTTTGTGCCATGAATCCCCTTTAGATATTACACTTCGCCCCAATACACCATTTTTTAAGGCTTTGCAGCAATCAGGGGGTGTTTTATTACCCAATGGTTCTCTTCGCTTTTCCGCTGGTACTAACGTGACAGAACTCCCCGGCTATGCACAAGGCGCTTTTTGGGTGCAAGATGCTGCAGCAAGTTTACCGGCTTTTCTTCTCGCCGCACAAAAAGGAGAAAATATAACCGATCTTTGCGCTGCCCCTGGCGGAAAAACCGCCCAACTTGCTCTTGCAGGCGCTCACATTACAGCCATAGAAAACAACCCTGCCCGTATGGCACAACTTCAAGACACACTTCAACGCCTACAACTAACGGTAAATCTTATTGAAGCAGACGCCACAACATGGAAACCTTCCCTTTTACAAGATGCTCTTTTACTTGATGCCCCCTGTTCAGCAACGGGAATAGCTCGCCGCCATCCTGATGTCCTTTGGACAAAACGCCCACGTGATCTCACCACCCTTACCGCAACACAAGATTGCCTCCTCACAGCGGCTAAAAATATGCTACGCCCGGGTGGAAGACTTATTTATACCGTATGCTCTCTTCAAGAAGAGGAAGGACCTGCTCGCGCAAAAGCTGCCGAAGCTATGGGATTTGTACCATCCCCCTTTACCCGTGAAGAACTCGCCTTTTTACCAGAAGCACTCACCCCTGAAGGATGGTTCCGTACACACCCGGGCTTATGGTCAGAAAAAGGGGGTATGGATGGTTTTTTTGCTGCACGTTTTATACGACGAAACTAATATATCTTCCCTAAAAATACTCTTGTAATGTTAAAATGATTCTCATTAGGTCAAAACATGCCTACAGCACCTTTCCACCCCGCTCCCCTTATTGCACCAAATCTGCTTGCCGCTGATTTTACCCGATTAGGAGAAGAGGTAGACGCTATTACAAAAGCAGGGGCTGATTGGCTTCATCTTGATATTATGGATGGGCATTTTGTACCCAATATTTCTTTTGGGCCATCTGTTGTACAAGCATTACGTGCTAAAACGGCTCTACCTTTTGATGTCCACCTGATGATTAACCCTGTAGATCCTTATCTTGAGGCTTTTGCCAAAGCTGGAGCAAACCATATTTTGATTCATGTTGAGGCAGGACCCCATATCCATCGCTCTTTAGAACGCATTCATAGCCTTGGTGTTAAAGCAGGCATCGTGCTTTGCCCGGCCACACCTCTAGAGGCTATTACCGAAATTATGGACCTCGTCGATATTGTTTTGGTCATGACTGTCAACCCAGGGTTTGGAGGGCAAAAATTTCTCCATAGCCAGCTTAATAAAATTAGTCGACTACGTCATATGATCACACAAACCAACAGAAACATTCATCTTGCCGTTGATGGTGGAATAGATATCTCAACAGCTCCCCTTGCTCGACAAGCCGGTGCCAATGTCCTCATCGCGGGAAGTGCTGTTTATGGCAAAACAGATTATGCCCAAGCAATAGCAGCCCTCCGCACTGCACACTGCCCCACATAGAACGCTTTTTTGAGGTTTATCAATTACAATTATTGCGTTTTTATGATTAACTTATTTCATTGTGACATTTCTTTCATTCTATGCCCTACACCGAAAAATCCTCAATAAACGGCTTTCCTATGCTGTAGAAAGTCCGTTTACACGCTTACCCCGTGTTCCAAAAACGCCTAGCCTGACATTACGAGACCCATGGCGCGGTAATATGATTACGGGTGTACGATTTATTCAGAACCAAGTTTTACATGATGATATTATGTACACACTCCACCCGGGAGAGTGGAAAAATGATTTATGGCTCGATTCTTATACACGTTGGTTACAAAGCTTTATTTGGTTACGAGATTTACGCCAAATGGGCACACAATCAGCACGTCAAAAAGCTCGTACACTCGTCAAACGATGGATAAAAATCCCCCCGTCTGAACGCCCTTTAACCGACCCCTCTATTACGGGTAATCGTATTGCCATTTTGCTGTATTGTTATCATTTTTTTGCTGACTCAGCAAATGACAATTTTAAAGAAAATCTTATGTCGACTATCCTCATCGAAGCACGTTCTATTATGGTGTTATCTAAAACAGTCCAAGGATATAAAGCCTTTGCTGCCCTTAAAGGGTTATTAGCCGCTGCTGTTTCCCTCCCTCAATATCCGAAATTTCTTAAACGTTATTACTCTCTTATCGATGATGTCTTAACTCATCAAATTAACCCTGACGGAGGGCATTATTCTCGTAGCCCAGAACAACAATTCCTTATTGTTCGTGAATTAGCGGAAATGCTTTTTATTCTCAAAACTGCCCGCCTCACACTTCCTGCTAAATTACAAGAAACAGCTAACCATACAGCACAAGCTTTACGGGCTATGCGCCATAGTGACGGCGGGCTAGCCCTATTTAACGGTAGTACAGAATTAGACGCACAAATGATAGATCAGGTCATCAACCTTGCTTCACGTAGTAAAGTCATTGCCCCTAACCTGCCAGAGACGGGTTTTGTACGTATGAGCAATGGTCGTTCAGTCGTCATTGTTGATGCAGCCTCTCCTACATTAACCAAATCTGAAGTAAACGCACATGCGGGTATGCTTTCTTTCGAATTTTCCTCTGCCCGACAAAGGATTATTGTGAATTGTGGTTCTAGCACCATCACATCGTTATCAGAAGCACTTCGTTACCCTGCTGCCCATTCTGTTTTAGAAATTACGAATCTTTCCCCCTTATATCCCCATACACATGATACGCCTTCAAAACGTCTTAAAGTAACACCTAAAGTAGATCGTGAGCATATCACAGAAAATGGTAATCACTGGTTACAAATGAGCCACAACAACTATACCCACCAAGGAGGAGGAATTTATTATCGTCGACTTTACCTTAGTCGTGATGGCCAAAACCTCCGTGGTGAAGAACAAATTGAAAACGAGCATATACCGCTTTCTGTGAAAGTTCGTTTCCATTTACATCCTAATATAATGATTAAAGCGGCAAAAAATGGCTATCTTTTACACACACATAAAGAAACTTGGTTATTTCGTGCTAATACGCGTATTACCGTAGAAGAAAGTATTTATCTCGGACAAGGTAGCCCTATACCAACCTTACAACTCACGCTTACACGTGACCATAGACATGACTACAGGCATGAACATGAACGTATTCATGGGCAAATTCATGGGCAAGTCCATTCTCTTCATTTAGAAAAGACTTTAGAAGAAAACCTTTTAGAGGAAAACACTGCCTCAACGTCATCAACTACGATAACACAAGTTGATGATTTTACTTTTACCCCTATTCGTTGGGCTTTAGTACGTATAGATCCCTCTTAAAGACTTCCCTTAAACGTTAACAATACGTGTTTACGTTTTTAAAGATAGAGAAAGACACAAGCACCTCTTCTAAGGCACCTCTTCTAAGGTGTTTTTCTAGATGCCACTGTGTGAAATCCATGATGATTATTCATTGGTTTATCCCATTTAATGGTTAGCCGGGAAGGAGAGGCCGCTATACGCCCTCCCACGCAGTGTCCTTCTAAACGAATACGCACTCCCTCCTCATTTTCCATAATGGAACTGCATACCCCTCTCCCAACGGTAGCTTCACCTGATAAACTCCAATAAACACCAACAAAATCTTCAACCCGTTGAAGATTATAGACAGAACCAACACTTTTTTCTAATGAAAACCCAATAGCCCCAGCAGATCCCCCAACCACATCAAAAGGATAGTGACGCCCTGCGTAGGTTAGAACCCCATGCCCCCACGTATAGCCAACGCCAAGAGTAGCCGATCGTGCAACAAAAGAAAGTTTTGCTGTAACAGGCCCAAGCATAGGTAATGCCCACGCTGTTCCTATTGTTGTACACCACGCCCCCCATAGAGTAGCGATAAAGATAGAACGAGAATATACTAAACCCATGAGAGACACTCTTCCATACCAGCACATCAAACCAAATATTATTTCTCAATAAATTTATTTTACTCTTTTAGAAAGCGTCTCAAAAGGTCTCCCAAAGAGGATTTTTTAATTTTTCTTTAACAAAAAGAGCATGACAAGCAAGCTCTTCAGAGCTAGGCACAACACGGATCATTTTACGATGTTCAGGCGCTGTATAACGAACACCTCTCATCATCAAAAACTCTTCTTCCATAACCAACCCCAAACCACGTTGACGCCCCCCCGTCAATTCAACATAAACCTGCGCTAACAATCGACAATCTAACAATGCGTTATGGGTTGTACGTTCCGATAAATCAATATTCAAACGACGACACAAAGCGTCAAGACTATTCGCCATACCTGTATATTGCTTACGTGCGATCTCCAACGTATCGACCATACGCCCCATATCTAACGGAACACGACCTACCCGCTGTAGCTCCATATTTAGAAAGCTAAAGTCAAAATTTGCATTATGGGCAATAAGAGGATCGTTTTCAATAAATGCTAAAAAAGAGTCAATAATTTCTGCAAATTTTGGCTTTCCCTCAAGCATAGCACGCGTAAAGCCGTGTACCCTTGTGGATTCGTCAGGTATATCACGCTCAGGATCAATTAAAACATAAAACTCTTTACCCGTTGGTATGTCATTAACCAGTTCTAAAGCAGCAATTTCAATCACACGATCGCCCAATTCAGGCGATAAGCCTGTTGTTTCTACGTCAAATAAAACAGAACGTGTCAT
>JAFVHT010000033.1 GCA_017474285.1 Acetobacter sp. | reverse complement strand
TTCTGTTCTGTTCTGTTCTGTTTTGTTGGCAGTATTCCATATAAAAAAGCCAATAGGGAAACTACCTTTGACGTTGTCAAATGTATTTGCGGGCATTATAAAAAGAGATTTCAGTTCAGAACAAAATTCGCGTCTAAATTTCTCAAAATTTGATCCTTGCACAATTTTCAAAGTTGAAAATTGTGCAAGGATACACCCGCTAATTTCTTTTTTAATTCGAATTAAAAACAGGGCAAATAATTCATTACATGCTTCACCGATTAACTCAAAATAATCGTCATGCATTTTATGAGTAATTGAAACGCCGCCCCTGTTATCTCCTGTCTTTGTTTTTGCTTTAACATTAGCCGCCTCCGCATAAGGCGGGTTAATATAAATAATCAATTTTTTCCGTTTTTCTGGGTCATTGAGAATGGCTTTAAGGGCGTCGGGCACTTTGTCTCCGTTAAGGTCATCGTTCAAAAAATCAAATTGAAAAATGTGGTTTTCAAAAAGAAAATGTCCGTTTTTTGCCATATCCAGCATGACTTTAACATCGGCATCATCAAGGGTGCTTGCCCAAACATGGCGGTAATTTGTCAGCCCTGTTAATAAATTGCCCGTGCCCGCGGCACAATCCCAAATATAATACTCATCTTGCCAATTTTCGCCTAAAACTTGGGTCAGATAGTCGCGAGATTTTTCAACCCAAATTTGTGGGGTAAAAAAGGATCCTTTACGTTCGCGTATATCTTGCGGCACAAGCAAATCACGACGCGAAATAATATAGTCCCAATATTCCTCTTTTGGTGGTCTTTCATAAATGTTCCAAAATTGCGTGTGCGCTTTTTGTTTATCTTTAAAGTCAACAGGATATAAAAGATCACGCTGAAAAAGCCCTTTACGGGTCGCGTGTTTTTCAGGAGGAATTTTAACAAGGTAATGATCGGTATTAAGAACAACAGAAAGTTTTTCTTTAAGGGTTTTGTTGTTATCACTAATTAAATCGGCAAGGAAAAAATCCACAGCGACGATATTGTCCTCTTTTTTGCTTTCTTCCCAGTTAATGTTAATACTGGGGTAAACGCTACGGCTCCATTTTTCAAACACAAAGGTAAAATTATTCCGATCCACGTGGATTTTGTGAATGTCGCTATCATGCGTGGAAAAATTATTTTTAATAAATTCTTTAAGACTGCGTTTGTCGTTAAAATTGTAAAGAAGCGCACTATTTTCAAGGGTTGTTTGGACTAAGGCGTAAAGTTGCTTAAATTCTTTGGTGTTGTAATTACTAGGGGTTACGTTCCAATTAAAATCATTTTGGTTAAAAACGTCTAAAACGGCATTATAGGGGATAAAAGCGATTTTTTCCGTGTCAAACGCGCCAAGAAATTTTGGAGGCACTTCATCAAGTTTAGCACGGGCTTTGCCAATGGTAAGAATCAACTGCACAAAAGATTCGTTAATGTCTTTGACAACGCCTTTTTTTGCCTCTGCCCAAAGAAGAGAATGTTTTAATAACCCTTCGCCTTTACAGATAACAAAATCAATGTCTTTGAGGGTGGTGTAGTCATAGTGAGGGAAAAAATCGTCGGCAACTTTAATTTTTAAGGCTTCTTCTCGGATAATATGAGCATAGGCGGGCGTTGAAGATTGGGACATAAAAAAAGAAATCCTTTTTGAAGGGGCGGAGGGTTGTTGTTAGAGTGACATTTTTGTGAAAAGAGGCGCAAAATTATTCAAAGTTTATCAGATCTTCCGAGGTTTTATCGCCCCAATCATCAAGAGCTTTAATGTCATCAGACGTAAGCCCTATGAAACGATCTAACTTCATTAAAGCAGCCGCAAATTCAAGTTGCGTTTGTTCTGACTCATACTCTGTAGACCCTATAGAGGGCATAAAAGGCATCTGAGGGGTGTCAAAATCGTATTTTTCGCTCATATTTTCTCATTTTGTAAAATAGTTATAACGAAAAACTGTCGCCGAGGTAAATTTTACGCACGTCTTCGTGTTCGATAATTTCTTCAGGTAATCCGTGCATGAGAACATTGCCACTATGCATGACATAGGCACGGTCGATAACGCCAAGGGTTTCGCGTACGTTGTGATCTGTAATAAGAACCCCAATACCGCGATCTTTGAGATGAGAAACAAGATCACGGATTTCGCCAACAGCGATAGGGTCTACGCCGGCAAAAGGTTCATCAAGGAGAATATAATTCGGACGGCTTGCCAAAGCGCGGGCAATTTCTAACCGTCGCCTTTCTCCGCCAGAAAGGGCAATAGAGGGAGAACGGCGCAAATGGGCAATACCAAATTCACCAAGTAAACTTTCTAGCATGATTTGTCGTTGTTCGGGATCATTTTCAACGACTTCTAATATAGCGAGAATATTTTGTTCAACATTAAGCCCTCTAAAAATACTCGCTTCTTGAGGGAGGTAACCAACGCCCAGTCGTGCTCGGCGGTAAATAGGTAAAAGTGTGACATCAACCCCATCTAACAAAATAGAGCCAACATCGGGTTGGATAAGCCCAACAATCATATAAAAACTTGTTGTTTTTCCTGCACCATTAGGACCAAGAAGCCCAACAGATTCTCCGCGTCGTACCTCAAGAGAAACATCATGCACAACCATACGTTTTTTATACGATTTACCAATATTACGGGCGATAAGTCCTTGTTGTTCTGGGGGGATTTGGTCGGACGTGTTTTCGGCTGTTTCTTGTGAGGTATGAGAGGGTAAGGGTGTGAAAAGCGTTAAAGTCATGGTTTTTGGTTTCTTTTATTGCTGCTATTGTTGTGTGTCTTTATCGGGAACAACAAGCCCGCTGACACGCTTACCCGTGATGGTTGCTGTTCCTGTTTTGAGGTTGACAAGGGCAGCACCGCCTTCAATTTGGTTAGCGCCACGCGTAATGTGAACATTGCCAACAACGCGCGCTAAACCTGTATCAGGGATATAGATCCCCCGATCACCTGTGACGATTTCAGTAGGTGTTCGTAACCAAATATGACCAAAAGCCGTTACTTTTTCAAGTTTATTCGGTGCGTTATTGGTATTATTTGCGTTGTTTTTGGTTCTTGATCTGTTAGATGTTTGAGCGACGTTTTGTGTGCTTGGCGTGTTATTTTTGTTATTGTTTGAAGTATTATTACTAATACTGCCATAACTGACTAAAACATCAGCGCGAATTTGGCGGTGGTCTGTTGTGGTAATGGTCGCATTACCACGCCCGATAGCCATGTGTTTTTGTGTGTAGTATTCCAACATATCACGGGCAGTGAGCACGTCTTGCGGTGTAGTTAAACGTAAGTGATTACCTGTCATGACTAAAACAGCATTGTCAATGTCATAAACGGCTTTGTCACTCCATGCTTGGTCTGTTTTTGTAAAAATATGAACATGACCCTCTGCTTCTAAACGATAAATTTCATTCTGTCCTGAATCAGGGTGATTTTGATGGGTATTTTGCGCGTTATTATTGGGTGTGTTTGGAGGGACATTGTTGTTAGGGGAGTTTTCTGTCGAAAGGGATTGAGGGGGGTGTTCTTGAGGTGGTGTGTTTTGGTGGGGTTCGGTATTTTGAGAGGTTTCTTTCGGGTTGTTTTTTGAGTCTTTTGTGGAGGTTTTTTCTTTTTGTGCGGGTTGAGAGGGGGATTTTTTACGATAATATGCCGTCAAGCGATCAGCTGTAATCGTCACATCACCCCGTACGGCTTTGGCATTGTCGTAGGCAGTGACAGATTGTTGATTTTGGTTCCACTGAAATCCACCGACGGCTGTAATGGTGATAGGTTGGTTACGAGAAGGGGCGATTCCCTGAGGAGGGGAAGCCTGAGGGTTTGCCCCTTGAGGACTTTCTGACTTTTGAGAGACTTGAGATTTTTGTTGTGCTTGTTGTGTTTCTTGCGCGTTTACAGAGGAAAAAAATAGATCAATAACAAGTGTAAAAATAATCAGTGTTATAAGCTGCTTATGTCGCGAGAAAGGGGAGAGGAGCATGGCTAAAATCTTTTCTCAAATGGGTTTTAAGTTTCGTACGTATTTTGTGTGTTTAGTGAAGTGTCTTATTATTACCATAAAAAACGAGCTTACCTGGACCGCGAAATTGTGCAAGTCCATCATGTTGGGAAAGAAAATAACCTTGCGCATCAAGTGTGCCAAAAGGTCCTTCAGCGCGTACCCATGCGTGAGAGGCAATAATACCACTTTTGAGGTTAATATCCGCAAAAGGGCTATAGAGCATAAGACCATCATTTCGATAGAGGGTTACACCGTGGGTAAGGTCAAGAATTTGGCTTCCTTGTGCATAAGTACCCCGTGGCGCGTGGGCAAAAAGCCATGCCCCGCTGCTTGTAAGCATATCAGCTTGAGGGGTCGTGAGTGTTAGAATGTTGCGGTGTTGGTCTTGGTAAAGTGTGTCAGCCGTGAGTGTAAACGGGCAATGATAGGCATTAACACCGCGATAAGTTATGCCGATAAGGTGTCCATCACCTATTTTTGCTATAGAAAGATTTTTAACATTGGTTTTGCTTGCGTTAATAAAAGAGGTTACTTCTGGATAAATAATAAGGTTGATAAAAAATATAAATGCTACAAGGGGAAGGATCCATTTAGCCCGCCGTAAGAATAGACTACGTTTTTCTAAATAAGCAGCGTCATAGCGAGGACGGTGAGAGGGGAAGGCTAAAAAATGACGATGTTGATGAGAGTTCTCCTTTTTAGAGGTAAAATCCTCACGCGCAGGGCGTGTTGGGCGGTTACTGTCAGAAGGGGTGTTCATTAAACCCCAGCACGGATTAAATCATGTACATGGATAATACCAATAGGGTGATTTTTTTGGTCTAACACAAAAAGGGACGTAATGGGTTTGGCACGTTCGTTCATAATCCGTAAGGCCTCTGATGCAAAAAGTGTTGGCCCAATAGTGAGAGGCGTACGATTCATGACATCTTTGGCATGGGTTGTGGCAAGATCATGGTTAAGGGCTTGTCTAAGATCACCATCGGTAATAAGCCCTATAAGAGCACCATTTTGGGCAATAATGCCGACACATCCAAGGGCTTTTTGTGTCATTTCAACAATAATATCACGCATAGGGGTTTGTGGCTGTGCTAAAGGCATTAAATGGCCTGTACGCATCAGTTGTTCAACCGTACGCAACCGCGCTCCAAGGCGTCCGCCCGGGTGAAAATTTCCAAAATCAGCTGTTGTAAACCCACGGAGACGGAGTAAAGTGACGGCAAGTGCATCTCCAAAAGCGAGTTGCATGGTGGTGCTTGTTGTGGGGGCAAGCCCCATAGGGCAAGCTTCGGGCATCAGGGGTAAAGTTAAAGCAATGGTTGCCATACAGGCTAAAGTGGAATGTGCATGACTTGTTACCGCTAAAAGGGGCAAGTTATTACGGCGTGCGTGGGCAATAATATCGCCGAGTTCAGTCGTTTCGCCAGAATGAGAAAACGCTAAAAGAGCATCATTTTTTTGGATCATGCCTAAATCCCCGTGGGAGGCTTCGGCAGGATGAACAAAGATGCTTGGTGTACCCGTAGAGGCTAAAGTTGCCTGTATTTTTCGCGCGATGTGTCCCGATTTTCCAATACCTGTAACAACCACACGTCCTGAGAGAGATAAAAGAATGTCAACTGCACGGCAAAAAGCTCCGCCTAAGCCGTTTTTATCCTCAAAAGCGTGGGAGAGAGCTTCTAATCCTGCTTGTTCTGTGTGGAGAAGACGGAGCGCATCAGTACATTCAGAAACACAATCAGACCCTATTTCTCTTTTCTGCATAGTGTTTTGCATATCGGGCGTAACATGAGGCATTTTGTGTTTCCTTGACACTTCCCCTTATCCTCTATGAGAGAAAATATCGGGCTCTTCGTAGCCAAGTAGGTCTAACCGCGCACGGGTGGGAAGAAAATCAAAACATGCTTGGGCAATGTCACGACGGTTTTCACGTAGAAGCAAGGCTTCCATTTTTTCCCATAAAGCGTGGAGATAAAGCACATCTGATGCTGCGTAAAGTCGTTGTTCTGGCGTGAGAACGGCAGATCCCCAATCCGATGTTTGTTGTTGTTTGTTGAGCTCTATCCCTAACAACTCTCGGCAAAGACTCGCCAAGCCATGACGGTCCGTAAATGTGCGTACAAGGCGTGCAGCGATTTTGGTACAAACAACAGGGTGAACCGTTATCCCTAAAACATGCTGTAAAATGGCGACGTCAAAACGGGCAAAATGCATAATTTTTGTAATAGAAGAATCGGCTAAAAGCCGTTTAAGATGGGGGCAATCATAGCCTTTTCCCCCAAGATGGGTTGGGCGGAGATGTACTAAATGCGCTTTTCCATCACCAGCGGAAACTTGTACCACACATAGCCGATCGCGGTGTGGATTAAGCCCCATAGTTTCCGTATCAACGGCAACAGAGCGACCAAAAGTTAAATCTGCTGGTAAATCATCATAGTGGAGAGTAATAGCCCGATCGGAAGCGGGTGCAGTAAAGGCCATGAAAAATCCTAATCAATAACACTTTAACAAAAAATAAAAGAATAAACGAAAATCAACAAAAATCTATTTAATGTTTATAACGGAATAATTTTATTGTCTATAGAAGCGATGAAGAAGCACTGACAAAGAAAAAGAGAGAAATATAAATATATAGTAAAATACTAAAAACTCTAAAAAAGGCACGATAAGAAAAACAGTAAATAGTGGGTATCAAAGAGATATTACAAAATCAAAAAATCAAAAAAAGGATAGAGGTATGAGCAAAGACGATAAAAGAGATTTTCTAGGGATAAAACCGAAAAAAAAAGAAAAATATCCACAGGCCCAAAAAGGGCGTATTTTACCTAGTACGTCCCACAAAAACCATATGCAAAAACCCTATTGGCTTTTTGGTGTTCATGCCGTTGTTGCCGCGTTGATGAATCCTTTGCGGCAATATACGCGCCTTTTGGTGACAGAAGTAGAAAACCCCGCTTTGAGAGAGGCAAAAGAACGCGGCGCCGTGCTCCGCGTGACGCCAGAACTTGTACCAAAAAACAGACTAGAAGAACTCCTTGGGCGCGATGCTGTGCATCAGGGGATTGCTCTCTGTGTGCATCCGTTAGCCCTTCTTTCATTGGACGAGGCTTTAGCCTATTCAGGTCCTATTATTGTGTTGGACCATGTGACTGACCCGCGTAATATCGGCGCAATTTTACGGTCAACTGCGGCTTTTGGCGGGGCGTTTGTTGTGGTACAAGACCGTCACGCCCCTGAAGAAACTGCGGTTTTAGCTAAGGCGGCCTCGGGTGCGTTAGAGCAGGTGCCCCTTGTGCGGGTGGTCAATATTTCCCGTGCTTTAGAAACGCTTAAAAAGCATGATTGTTGGACTTTGGGTTAGAGGCAGAAGCCTCTTTGCTGAATGGAGTAGCGTTGCATACGAGGCGCGTTGCCTTGGTGTTGGGAGCAGAGGGGCAAGGTTTACGCCGCCTTGTGCGTGAACATTGTGACGAAATCGCTGGGCTCTATATGCCTCAAAGAGCGGGAAAAGGAAAAATGGAAAGTCTCAATGTTTCCATTGCCGCAGCAGTTGGACTTTATGAAATTATACGCCATACCGCACCTGTTTAAGGGGTTTATCTTTCTCAAAAGGATACAAAATAAGAACGTTTTTAATAGCTTAAAAAGCGTGTTTAATTCTGTTTTTATTCTCTGTTTTATTCTTTCTCTTGACGTGTGTTTTTTACAACCCATCCACAGACTTATCCACAGTTTAGAAAAAATGTAGAGAGTAGAACAATAGAGGGATTTTGATCTTAAAATTTTGGAAATGTTCAAAAAATATAACTAAAATAACATATGAACTCATATCGGTAGGGCGAGATAACAGTCCCGTAATAGTGACTTATATACTGATAAATACGCTTATAGATTGCTTGTATTGAAGTTGTCACAAATATAGTGGAAAAAATAAGAGTATGTTCTCTATTTTTAAGCGATGAGCATTGATAGAGGGAAATTCTTAACTTTATATGTAAAACTAATTTTATATATAAAAGTGTTAATTTTTTATTGAAATCAATGAGATTCTTTTTTAAGACTATATTTAATTTAACGATTATGTTAAGAATCGCAGAAAGGAGGGGAAAAAAGCGATCTACGGTGTTTAGAAAGTTATATTATTCAGTATAAATACAGCCTTACTGACAAATATAACATAAACCCAAATAGAGGGTAATATAAGGTCTTTAACGGCATGTAATGATGGTACGTACTGATGTGCTCATCAATCCGTTAGGGTTTATGTTATCTATAATAAGGATAATCAAAACAACAGCACGAAATGTGAAACAGAGTCTTATTCAGGCAGGAATTATTTCCGCAGCTTATGCCTCTGCTGGAAAGTCATACAAATTCACATCCTGATAGCCTTTACCGTTCATCACTTATCTCTGGTTCAAGGGATGGGGGGTATGGGATTTTTTCTCCGTTTCTGGTCTAAGATCTTTATAGGGAGGGCATATATGAAAAATTTTTTTGTAACCCTGTTCTTTTTGGTGGCTTTGACAACAACGGCAAAAGCTCAAATTCCGTTTCCAGACATGCCCCAATGCGGACCGGATCCTTTACATGGTCCGTCTTTTAGTTGTTTTAACGCGCCCCATCAAAGAGATTATGCCAACAGCATGCGGGGAGTTGATCGTCCCTTTGACCGACCTAACCCCTATAATATTAACGTC